>JAUIJR010000708.1 GCA_030431075.1 Polyangia bacterium
GTCCTTCTTGTCGACCTACTCGCATGAGATCGCAACCTCGCCGGTCGAGCGCGGGGCGTACATCAACCGCAAGGTCATGTGCGTCACGCTCGCGCCGCCGCCGAGCAACGTCGACACCAGCTTGCCCGAAGCACCGCCGGGGGCGACCGCGCGCGATGTGCTCGAGGCGCACCGGGCCGACAGCTTTTGTGCCGGCTGCCACGACCACATCGACCCGCCGGGCTTGGCCTTCGAGAACTACGACGCCATCGGGGCCTGGCGCGAGATCGACAACGGCAGCCCCATCGATCCCGCGGGCGTGCTCGTGGACGCCGACAAGAACGAGCTGGGCGCCTTCGATGATGCCGTCGGGCTCGTGAACCTCTTGGCCGAGGGCCCGGACTTGCCCAACTGCTACGTGCGCCAGTGGGTCAACTACGCCCACGGCGAGCGGGCCCGCGATGACCAGGAGTGTTACGTCGCCAGCTTGGGCGCCGACTTCGCCAGCGGCGATCAGTCGGTGCAAGAACTCGTCGTGCACCTGACCACTTCGGATGCCTTCCGTTTTCGTCGGGACCCGGCCGCGGACAACTGATTCAGCGACTCTGGACGGACTTGAACATGTCGAACTACAAACGACCCAAAGCGCTGCGCCGCAACCGTCACGTCTCGCGCCGAGCCTTCTTGGCCGGTAGCGGGGGGGCGATGGTGGCCTTGCCCTTCTTGAGCTACTTCGCGCCCGGCAAGGCGCGCGCGAGCGACGGCCGACCCTGTCGGATGATCGTGCTGCACCACCGCCAAGGCAGCTTGCCCTTCGATTGGCGGCCCAGTGGCAACGAGACCAGCTTCAACTTCGGTCAGGTGCTCGCGCCCCTCGAGGCCGTGAAGAACGACCTGCTGGTCGTGGCCGGCGTCGACAATCAAGTCGCGGACCTGCACCTGGCCATGGACGGACACCAGCGCGCCGAGAAGACCCTGTACACCAACCGGATGGTGGAGGGAAACGCGGCGCCCGACGGCACTCCCTTGCCCTGGGACCAGCAGACCGACACCGGGGTGGCGAGCGCGGCCACCTTCGATCAAGAACTGGCGGCTCGCATCTCGACGCTCACACCCTTTCGCTCGATCGACTTGAGCATCGGCAACTACGGTGACGCGCCCCTCGAGCAGCGGACGGTCGAAGACGATCTCTTTTGGAGCGGGGCCGGCCAGCGCGTCACCTCAATTGCCGATCCTCTGCTGACCTTCGAGTACATCTTCAGCGACAGCAACGTCGGCGACGACGCGGCGCGCCAGCGCCTCTTGGCCCAGCGCCTCAGCGTGCTCGACGCGGTGCAAGACAACTTCACGAGCTTGCGCGGGCGCTTGGGCAGCGAGGATCGCATGCGCCTCGATGCCCACGCCGATAAAATTCGTTCGATCGAACAGCGGCTCATCAATACGCCGACCTGCTCGAGCCCCATGATCGACTTGCCCCCCGGCTACGACTTTCGCCGCGACGACAACATCAGCGCCTACACGCAGATCGACATGATGGTGCTGGCCATGAGCTGCGGGATGTCCAACGTCGGCACCTTGGCCTTCCGTGACGGGCACGGCCCCAACTTCCCCTGGATCGAGGACCCGAGTCCGGTCGTCCCGCCCGTCCCGGTGGGGTGGATGGGCGACCCGGCCGTGGATCCACCACCCACCGGATACACCGAGTGGCACGACATGGTGCACCGCGGACAGCCGGTCAACGAGGGGGACCCGCCGGGGGCTGAACCCGGGCTCTTCGCCGGCTTTCACTTCTATTCCGAGGTCTTCGCCTACCTCGTGCAAGCCCTCTCCAACACGCCGGCGCCCGAGGGCGGCAC
>JAUIJR010000191.1 GCA_030431075.1 Polyangia bacterium
CGGCGGACCCACCAGGCGACCACGCCATGAACCTTTTGATCGATACGCTCACGCACACGACCGGCTTGCTCGGCCAAGCGCCCGCCGCTCCGGGCCCCGGCGCCGGCGGTCTCGGCAGCTTCTTGCCGATGATCCTGGTCTTGGTGGTCGCCTACTTCCTCTTGATCCGGCCGATGTCGAAAGAGGAGAAGACCCGCAAGTCGCGCGTGTCCGAGATCAAAAAGGGCACCGAGGTGGTGCTCCAAGGCGGCCTGATCGGTCGCATCAGCAACTTCGATGACCCCCATGTGGCGACGGTCGAGATCGCCGACAAGGTCAAAGTTCGCGTCCTCAAGCGCGACATCCAAGACGTCAAAGACCACGTCTTGGGCGCGCTCGAGGGCAAAAAAGACGACGCCAAAGGCGACAAGTCCGACGAGGGCGAGGCCAAAGCCAAGTCCTAGTCAGGGCCCTCCAGCTCGCATTTAACGGCGCTTCGAGCCATGCGTAAGTTCATCAAAGTCAAAGCACTGCTCTTGGTCGGCCTGCTCGCGCTGGCCTGCTTGATGGTGCTGCCCTCCTTGTCGAAGATCGCCAAGTTCGATCTTCCGCCCTGGATCACCGAGACCTTCACCCGCGAGTTCAAGCTCGGCTTGGACCTCCAAGGTGGTCTGCACCTCGAGTACTCCGTCGCCGTCGACGAAGCCCTCGAGAACAAGGTCGACCGCGTCGGCGCCGAGCTCGAGGCCGCCTTCCGCGAAAAGAAGAACGTCAACGTCACGGCCGAGCGCAAGGGCGTCGACACCCTCTACCTGACCTTCGAAAAGCCCGAAGACGTCGCCACCGCCACCGAGGACGTGATGGCCATCGCCGCGGGCATCCTCGAGCGCATCGAGGACGAAGACGGCAAGCCCGGAGCCGCCGAGGGCGTCATCCGCATGAAGATGACCGAGGAGACGGCGACCGCCGATCGCAAGGCCATCGTCGGGCAGGCCCTCGACACCGTCCGCCGCCGCGTCGACGCCATGGGCGTCGCCGAGCCGAACATCTACCCGAAGAACCGCCAGGTGGTCATCGAGCTGCCCGGTCTGGCCGACACTGGCACCGAGCTGCGCGCCGCCATGGACGACACCGCGGCCAAGATCACCGCGCTGCTGCAAAAGCAGGGGGTGTCCCAGGTGCAGACCCTCCCGGTCGACGGCGACCCCGGGGCGATGACCTTCACCTTGCCCGGCAAGGACGCGATGGCCGAGTTCGAGACCCTCTTTGCGGGGCAACTGCTCGACGACAAGACGGTCATCGACCCGCAGATCGGCTTGCAGGTCGTGCTCTCGGCCGATTCGCGCGGCGACGCGGCCTCGGTCGTGACCTCCTTGTCCGAAGACGCGCGCGACCAGGTGCTCGAGCAAAGCTCCGACTTCCGTCGCCTGCTCAAGGTCATCGAGCGCGCGGCCGTGCTGCAGATGCACCTCGTCGACGACGAGACCCCCTTCGGCGAGACCGGCGTGCCCTACCTGCGCGCGTTGTACGAAAACGGCTTCGTCGAGCAGGGGATGGGCGTCGCCGTCAACCTCATGGACAACTACGGGCGCCCCGACAAGGGCGGCGTGACGGTCACCGAGCCCTACGCTTTTTACGCCCAAGAGCGCGAGACCCTCGAGCGCTTCTTCGCCTCCTTGCCGCCCGAGTGGCGTCTGCCGAGCTCGCACAAGGTCGCCTACGGCCGCGAGCCCTTCAAGACGCACCGCAACGAGGAGCCGGAGTTCGTCTGGCGCACACACATCATCAAGGCCCGCGCGGACATCACCGGTGACCGCATCGTCAACGCGACGGTGACCTTCGACGGTCAGACCCAGGTGCCGCAGGTCTCGGTCAAGTTCGACCGCATCGGCGCCAACGCCTTCGGTGAGATGTCGGGGCAAAACGTCGGCCGCAAGATGGCCATCGTCATGGACGACAACGTCGTCTCCGACCCGATCTTCAACGAGGCCATCATGGGCGGCAACGTGGTCATCACCTTGGGCAACTCGCCCGGTGAGTCGGTCCGCGAGCAGGCCAACGACCTCGCCAAGGTGCTCAAGTCGGGCTCCTTGCCCGCGCGCCTCAACAAAGAGTTCGAGATCCGCGTCGGCGCCGACTTGGGCAAAGAGTCGGTCACCGCGGGCTTTCGGGCCTTCTTGGTCGGCCTGGCCTTGGTCATCGTGTTCATGGCCATCTACTACCGGCGCTCGGGCCTCATCGCCGTGTTCGCCCTGGTCATGAACATGGTGCTGGTGATGGCCGCCTTGGCGGTCTTCCAAGCCACGCTCACCTTGCCGGGTATCGCCGGCATCGTCTTGACGATCGGCATGGCCGTCGACGCCAACGTCATCATCTTCGAACGCATCCGCGAATATAGACGCGAGGGCTATACGGCCCGCGCGGCCATCGAGGCCGGCTACGACCGCGCCTTCACCACCATCGTGGACTCGCAGCTCACCACCGCCATCGCCGGCCTCGTGCTGTGGCAGTACGGCTCGGGCCCGATTCGCGGTTTCGCCATTACCTTGTTGATCGGCATCGCCACCTCGATTTTCACCGCCGTGTGGGCGGCCCGCGTCTTCTTCGACTGGCAGGCCAACCGCAAGGGCTTCGACAAGGTTTCGATCTGAGGGGGGACGAGACGATGGAAAAGTTCTTCGAAATCATCCCCTCGGGCACCAACATCGACTTCGTCGGGAAGCGCAAGCGCTTCTTGTTGATCAGCCTGATCCTCATCATCGCCTGCTTCTCGATCCTCTTCGTCAACCAGTCGAACCGCGGCTCGGTGCTGAACTTTGGCATCGACTTCTCGGGTGGATCGCAGGTGCGCGTCGCCATGACCGAGCCCGTCGATCTCGGCGAGGTCCGCAAGGCCCTCGATGATCTCGGCTACGAGGGCTCCTCGGCCGTGGCCGTACCCGACGCCGAGAACGAGGTGATGATCCGGGTCAAGGACGTCATCTCGATCACCGACGAGCAGGAGGCCGCGTGCAAGGCCGCCGTCGAAAAGGCGAGCAACGCCAAGTTCGCCGACGACCACGGCTTCGTGCACCCGCCGGAGTCCTCCAAGATCTTCATGAAGTTCGCTTCGCAGCCCGACTACGAGGCCGTGCAAAAGGCGATGAACGGCGCCGGTTGTGCCGGGCAGGCGGATCCGGGGGTCGGCAAGCAAGGGGAGTTCCCCGTCGACTTCTCCTTGGTCGGCGTCGGCAACAAGATCGCCGAGGAGCTCGAAGGCAAGTTCGGCGAGGGCAGCGTCGACCACATCGTCTCCTCGGAGACGGTGGGCGCGAAGGTCGGCAACCAGCTCAAGGTCGATGGCGCCTTGTCGATGGCCTACGCCATCATGTTCATCTTCTTGTTCGTCATGCTCCGTTTCGACCTGCGCTTTGCGCCGGGCGGCATCGTGGCTTTGACGCACGACGCGATCATCGTGGTCGGCGCCTTCGCGCTGACCTGGCGCGAGTTCAACTTGCAGACCATCGCGGCCTTGCTGACGATCGTCGGCTACTCGATCAACGACACCATCGTCGTCTTCGACCGCGTGCGCGAGCGCGTGGCCCTCGACCGTGACGCGCCGATCGAAGAGACCACCAACAAGGCCCTCAACGAGACCCTGAGCCGCACGGTGCTCACCTCGGGCACCACCATGCTCGTCGTGGTCTCGATCTGGGTGCTGGGCAGCGGCCCGATCAAGGACTTTGCCTTCGCCTTGTGCGTCGGCATGATCGTCGGCACCTACTCCTCGCTCTTCGTGGCGGCGCCGATCTTCTTGTGGGTCAACGAGCGCTTCTACCAAGGGCGCGGGCACCTCGCGATGGCCGACGGCAAGCAAGAGGGCACGGGCACCTTGCTGGGCATGTCGGGCAGCGGCGCACCGGACGGAGGCGGGGCCGCGGGCCCCTCCGCGCCCAGTGGTGGGTCCAGCGAGGGGGGCGGCGACGACGACACGCCTTCGCCGGGTGGAAGCCGTCGCCGACGCCGGCGCCGACCCCAGTCCTGAGCGGACTTCTCCTCTCGGAGCCTTCGCTTGCCGCAACTGCCTCCACCCCCCGAGCTCGTCCTGCGTGAGGGGGTGGCGGCCTTGCGTCCGCACGCCCCCGAGTTCGCGGCCCGGGCCGAGGCGCTGCGCTTGCGGCCGCGGGGACTGGAGCTGCTGGCCTCCCGGCGAGAGGGGGTGCTCGATGCGCCCCGTGCCGAGCACTGGCTCGACCCGCGCTTGGCTCACCTGCGCAAGCCGACCGAGATGGCCGGCTTCGGCGAGGCCATCGAGCTGTTGAGCCACGCCATCGATCGCGGCTGGCGGATCGGGATCTTCGGCGACTACGACGTCGACGGCGTCACCACGACGACCATCTTGTCGACCTTCCTCGAGAGCCTGGGGGCCGAGGTCTGCTGCCGGGTTGCCGATCGCGACGCGGGCTACGGCTTTACGGTCGAGGCCGCACGCAGTTTTGCGGAGGCCGGCTGCCGCTTGGTGCTCACCGGCGACTGCGGCACCTCGGACCACGAGGCGCTGGCCGAACTCGCCGGGCGCGAGATTCCGGTGGTGATCATCGATCACCACCAGGTGCCCGAGCAGATGCCCGAGGCGCGGGCCTTGCTCAATCCCCACCAGTCGGGCTGCGAGTTTCCCTTCAAGGGCTTGTGCAGCGCGGGCGTGGCCTTTTACCTGTGTGCCGCCTTGCGAACGGCGCGGGCCAAGGCAGGGCAACAGCAGCTTCCCGATCCCCGCGCCTGGCTGGACCTGGTCGCCTTGGGCACCGTCTGCGACATGGTGCCGCTGGTCGACGAGAACCGCATCTTGACGCGGCACGGGCTCGACTTGCTCTCGCAGCGCCGCCGCCCGGGCATTCGGGCCCTGCTCGAGCGCGCCCGCGTCCCCGGTGATGTCCCCCTCGACGAGGGCCACCTCGGCTTCACCTTGGGGCCGCGACTCAACGCCCCGGGCCGTTTCGCCTCGGCCGAGCCCGCCTTGGCCCTGCTGCGCGCCCGCTCGGACGCCGAAGCCAAAGCCTTGGCCGCCGAGGTCGAGATGTTCAACCAGCGTCGCCGCGACGCCCAAACCCGCGTCGAGCAAGAGGCGCTGGCCTTGTTGGCGGCCGACCCCAAAAGCGAGCAGCGCCACGGCATCGTCGTCGCCCACGACAACTGGGTGGCCGGCGTCGTGGGCATCGCGGCCAACGGGATCGTCGACCGCTACCGGCGTCCGACCTTGGTCGTCTCGATCGATCGCGATCGCGGCGAGGCGCGGGGCTCCGCCCGCAGCCACGGCGAGATCGACGTCCACGCCGCCCTCGAGGCCTGCCGACCTCTGCTACGCCGCGCGGGCGGCCACAAAGCGGCGGCGGGGGTCAGCTTGGACGTCGAAAAGGTGCCCGAACTCGTCGAGGCTTTCGATGCCGCCGTCGAAGCGCAAGTGCGTGCGGGCGTGGCCCTCGGCGAGCAGGGGAGGGCCCACGACGGCGAGCTGCCCTTCGTCGATCTCGACCGCGACTTCATGAACATGTTGGAGCCCCTGCGCCCCTTTGGCGTCGGCTTCGAAGCGCCGGTCTACTTGTGCTCGGAGGCGAAGGTCGTCAGCACCCGCGTCTTCGCCCAAAAGCACCTCGGCTTGAGCCTCGCGCAGTCGGGCCGCACCTACGAGGCGACCTTCTTTGGCGGCGCCGCCTACGAGGTCGCGCGCGGGGACAGCGTGGGCGCCCTGTTCACGCCCCAGCTACGCAGCTTTCGCGGTCGCACCCAAGTCGAGCTTCGCCTCGAGCGGCTGTGGTCGCAAAGCTGAGTCCTGCGGCCGCGACGGAGTCTCAGTTCGCCGGCGCGAGCTCGAGGTCGCCGCGCCGCACGTAGCAGGTCGGCTCGCAGTCGGGGCCATTGGGCTGCTGCACGCCCTCGGGCGAGGTGGCCAAAGAGACGTCGGCGTTCGAGGCGAGCACGGTCTGGTCGTCGTCGTCGAGGTAGAGCAACACCAACACGGAGTTGTTGCCCGCGAGCTCGCCGACGATCTCGAAGCCGCTCGCGTTGCAGCTGAGCCACTCGGGGTTCTCCGGCATGTCGGGCATGGG
The DNA here is from genome assembly GCA_030431075.1 of Polyangia bacterium. Classification (GTDB taxonomy): domain Bacteria; phylum Myxococcota_A; class Polyangia; order Nannocystales; family Nannocystaceae; genus JAUIJR01. Next base: position 6,066 of record JAUIJR010000191.1, read on the forward strand.
CGGCGCGTTGCACAAAGCGAGGGCCGACTCGCCGCCGATCTCGAGGTCGAGCCAATAGCCCTGGCCGACCGCGCGGCTGTAGACGACGGTGGCCTCGGAGCTGCAGCCGATCTCCGTGCAGCCCTCGCCGCCCAAGCAGCCCGGCAAGAGGATCGAGGCGAGGGCGGCCCCGGCGATGATCGCGGGCCCACGAAGCAAGGCGAGGCGAGTGCGCATGCCAGCGATCTAGCACGGGGCTCGCGCCTGCGACCACGGGGCCGCGCTGCGCCGGCGGCCGCGCGCGCCCCTCGTCCTCGGCCGGCCCCTGCGTTAGGCTCAGGCCGTGTTTCGGGCCTGGCTCAGGGTCGCCCGACCCGACGACTGGACCGGCGCACTGGCCAAGGCGGGCGCCATGCTGGCGACCTTCTTGTTGCTGCTGATCCCGACGCTCGCCCGGCTCCCCGAACGCTGGGAGGCCTTGGCCCTGGGCCAGACCTGGGCGCTACGCATCGCGCTGATCGTGGCGGCGCTGTGGCTGCTCATGCAGCTGCGGGCCATCGTCTACGCGGCCTTGCCGGGCGCCGTCGTGCTCAGCGTCCGCCGGATCCGCATCCCCGGTCGCCTGCGCGGCCGCTGGCTCAAGATCGACACCATCCGCCGCATCCACGTCGACTTGCGCCCCGAAGGCGAAGTCTTCGTCCTCGAGCTCGACGACGGCAGCGAGCTCGACATGTGCGGCGTCGACTGGGAAGGCGCCGGCCGCCTCTACCAACGCCTCGCCACCAAAGTCCGCCGGCGCCGCAAGGCCCGACAGGGCCGCGACTCGAGCCGCGGGAAGACGGCGAGCGCCAAGGCCTGAGCGCGAGCCCAGCGGGGCAGCCCCGGCGGACGGAACGGGCAAAGCGCGGCGGGCGTCGGCGAGCGCTGGGGCGTTTCGGTCCGCGAGACGGACGGAACAGGCGAAGGGCGCCGTGCGCTGGGGCGTTTCGGTCCGGAAGGCGGACGGAACGGGCAAAGCGCGGCGGGCGTCGGCCTGCGCTAGGGCGTTTCGGTCCGCGAGGCGGACGGAAAGTGCGAAGGGCAGCCTACGCTCGGGTGTTTCGGTCCGGAAAGCGGACGGAATGGGCAAAGCGCGGCGGGCGTCGGCGAGCGCTAGGGCGTTTCGGTCCGCGAGACGGACGGAACAGGCGAAGGGCGCCGTGCGCTAGGGCGTTTTGGTCCGGCGAGCGCTCGAGGGCCTCAGGCGGCGAGTTTTTGGCGGCGGCGGTGGGCCCAGACGCCGACGGCGCCGGCGAGGGTCATCAGGACGATGGCGCCGCCGAGGTGGTTCCAGACGATGTGGGCCATGCCCGTCTTGGGGCACTGGAAGGTGAGGGTCTGCAAGGTGGTCAGCGAGACGCCGCCGGCGATCCAGTAGCTGGCGGCCGAGCGGCGGCGCTGGGCGAAGGCGCCGGAGACGACGCCCAGGCCGAGCAAGGCGGCGCCGTAGGCCAACACGATCACGCCGCAGTGATCGATCGAGAAGCTGAAGTTGGCGTCGGCGCTGGCCAGTCCCAAGGTCGTGTAGGCGGTGAGCACCACGGCCAAGAGCACCAAGCCGACGCGCTGCCAGCGGGGCGGAAACCAAAGGCCGACGCCGATGGCGGGCAGGGCGACCAGGCACAAGGCCCAAAGCGCGGCGTGGATGGCGAGCACCCACGCGGGCTGATCGAGCAGGTCGGGGCGGATACCGGCGACCAAGAACATGCTCGCGGCGCTGAGCACCATCAGCAGCAAGGCGGGGACGAAGTGGCGCCGCTTCGCTTTTTGGTGGCGGTCGAGGTCGGCGCAGATCAGGGACTCGACATCACTGATCTCGGCGTCGGGTGCTCCGACTTCGGCGCGGCGATCGTCGCTCATGACCAGGGAAGCTCCTTTCCATCGAGGCTCAGCCAAAGCCAGGCCAGCGAGCTGCTGCCGAGGAGCTTCGCCAGAGCCTTGTACCCGCGGTGGGCACGAACCCGGACCGCGCCTTCGCGGACGCCGAGTTTTTCGGCCACCTGGGCCATCGACATGCCTTCGAGCTTGTGCATCTCGAGCACCGCGCGTTGGCCGGGCGGGAGCTGGGCGATCGCCTCGCGGACCCGCACGATGATCTCTTCGCGCCGCTCCTCGCTGGCCACCGCGTCTTCGACGTTGGGCCGCTCGTCGGCGTGGTTGGCCACCCGCAGCTCGCTCGCGCCCGTCGCCACGACCTTTTGGGCGCCCCGGTTTTGCTTGCGCAGCCAGTCCATCGCCGCGTTGCGCGCGATCGTGAAGTACCAAGCTTGCACCGAGCCGTCGGCGTCGCTGCCTTGGACCTCGAAGCGGTCGCGGGCCACGTGGGCTTTGAGCATGGCGAGCTGAAGCAGGTCTTCCACGACGGGCTCGTTGCGGATCATCTTCATCAAAAAACCGCGCAAGCGGGGATTCAACAGGGCGTAGAGCTCCCGAAAGGCGCGCTTGTCGCCATCGACGTAGCGCTCCATCAAAGGGTAGAGCGCCTGAGCTTGCGGGGGGCTCACGGGGTGCTTGCCTCTCGCCCAACGTGCGTGGCCGCTCCGACGTTTCCGCCGACGGTGGCGGAGGAGGGCGCTTGGGCCCCGGCAGTGTGGCACGAGGACGTGGGCCTACACACGCATGGGCGCGCGGGGTGGGGGACGGCGCGCGCCCTTGCGGTGCCCGCGAAGCGGTGATACATAGCCGCCGACGACATCACTGGGTCGAGCGGGCGAGGGCGAAGGTCCCCGCTCTTTTTTTTGGCCCAAAGCCCAATTTCCCCTCGCAGAAGCATTTTGACGCGCTCCAACTCCAAGACGGCCGCCACGGCCCGCAGTCACGCCTCCGCGGCCGATTCGGCCTCGGACATGGCGCCTGTCAGTGGTGCGCAAAGTCCGCGAGTCTTGCTCGAGGCGGCCATCGCCGGCGAGGTCGAGGCCATGGGCTTCGAGCTCGTCACGGTGGAGTGGGCGGGGGCCCCCCGGCACCGGGTGGTGCGCGTCTACCTCGACCGACCCTCGGCCGAGGATCCGGAGCGCTCGGCCATCAGCTTGGACGACATCACCAAGCTCAGCCCCATCGTCTCGGCCGCCCTCGACGCGGCCGAGCACGACCCCGAGTCCGAGGGTCTGCGCCGCCTGCTCGCGGCCGGCTACACCCTCGAGTGCTCTTCGCCGGGCATCGAGCGGCCCTTGGCCAAGCTGGCCCACTTCGAGCGCTTCGCCGGGCGCCGCATCACCGTGCGGACCCACGAGCCCTTGGTGCCGGGCAGCAAGCAGCGCACCTTTCACGGCTACATCGCTGGGGTCGAGGCCGATCCGGTCGGCACCGAGGATCCCTACGCCGGGACCTTGCGGCTCGACGAAGCCGACGGCGACCAGCAGTACGCAATTCCCTTGCCCGCCATCAAGCGGGCCCATCTCGTCTTCGAGGAAACAAGCTCATGAGGCACAACCATGGATAACGTCAACCTCAGCACCGTGCTCGAACAGGTTTGTCGAGAGAAGAACATCTCCAAAGAGGTGCTCATCGACACCGTAGAGCAGGCCGTCTTGACCGCGGCCAAGCGCGTTTTCACCGACCGCGAGATCGAAGCCAGTTTCGATCCCGAGACCGGTCACGTGAATCTGTTTCAGGTGCTCTACGTGGTCGACAAGGTCGAGCTCGCCATGCGCGAGATCAGCTTGGACAAGGCGCACCGCGCCGGGCTCGAGGCCGAGATCGGCGA
>JAUIJR010000709.1 GCA_030431075.1 Polyangia bacterium
TTGGCGCCGGCGCGATCTCCATCGAAACACAAGACGACCTGCTGGGCGAAGCGGGCCAGCTTCTCGCACTGGGGCGCGGTCAGGGCCGTACCCAGCGGCGCGACGGTCTCCTCGTAGCCGCGCTGGTGCATGGCGACGACGTCGACGTTGCCCTCGACCAAGATGGCCCGGCGCTTGTTGCGGATGTTCTGCACCGCCGCGTGCAAGCCGAACAAGGTGTTCGACTTCTTGTAGAGCAGGGACTCGGGCGAGTTGATGTACTTGGGCGCCTTGTCCCCCTCGCCGTCGCTTTCGAAGCGCGGCAAGACCCGGCCCGAAAAGCCCAAGACGGCCCCGCCGCTCGAGACGATGGGGAACATCAAGCGGCCGCGAAAGCGGTCGAAGAGCTTGCCGGTGCGCTCGGATCGCGCGACGAGCCCGAGCTCGATGGCCAGCTCGACCGAGAGCTTTTTGGTCTGGATCTCCCGGGCGAGTCGATCCCAGCCCGCCTCGGTCGGCGCCGGCGCGTAGCCGAGGCGAAAGCGTTCGGACTGCTCGGGATCGATGCCGCGCGCCTCTTGGTAGGCGCGGCCCGACTCGCCCTCGGCGCCCTCGAGCAGGATCTCGCGGTAGAGCTCGGCCGCCAGGCGATTGAGCGCATAGGCCTGGTCGCGCTGGTTTTGGGCCTGCTCGGCTTGCGCGAGCTGGGCGTCGCTTTGCTCGGGCATGCGCAAGCCGACGCCGATGGCCAAGGTGCGCACCGCCTCGGGGAAGCTCTTGCCCTCGACGCGCTGCACGAAGTCGATCGCGTCCCCCCACTCGCCGCAGCCGAAGCACTTGAAGGACTTGCGGTGCGGGTCGACGTAAAAGCTGGGGGTCTTTTCTTGGTGAAAGGGGCAAAGGCCCTTGAAGTGCTTGCCGGAGCGCTTGAGCCCGACGTGCTTTTCGATCACGGCCACGATGTCGACCCGCTCTTTGAGCTCGGCGAGCAGGTGGTTGGGGATCGACGCCATGAGGGCAGGGGTCCGCGCGTGAGCCCGGCCCTCCCGAGAACCGGGGGCCGCGCGCGAGGGCTAAGGATCGCCAACGGCCGTCGGCGCGCAAGCGGATCCGCCGGAAATTTGCCCAAGTGGCCCTCGGCATGCCACGGCCATGGCATGAGTGCCCCGCGTTCCGCCGACGTCGACGCCGCCTCCTCCCGCGCAGACGCGCCCGCCGACGAGGGAGACCGCCGCGTCAGCGGGCGGCGCAATCGGCGCACCGACCGCCTGATGGACCGGGCCACCCGCGACTACGCCCCCTCGAAGGGTCTGTCGAAGGCGAAGGACATCCACAACCTGATGCTCTTCATCGACGACGACATGCGCGAGACGGCGCTGGCCATGGCCCGGATCGAGCGCTACTTGCACGAGACCCTCGAGCTGCTCGAGGCCCCGAAGCTCAGCCGCAACCAGGTCCAGGCCCTGGCCACGGACCGCTCGGTGCTCGAGCACGTCGACATGCTCAACGAGACCCTCGAGAGCCTGCGCCGGCGCATGGCCAGCTTGGCCGGCCGCCTGCGGTAGTCTGCCGCCGTGGAGCCACGCGCGGCCGCCCGCCAAGCCCTCGTGGCGACGGCCGCCGTCTACCTGGCCTTCGCCGCGCTGCGCCAGCTCAGCCCCGAGATCGCGGGCTTTTTATTGGTGGCGGCCTTTTACTTTTTACCCGGCTGGTTGCTGCGCGAGCGCCCCGAGCTCGCGGCCCAAGACGAAGTCGGGCCCGACTCCCCCGTGCCGCCTTGGCGCGCCAGTGGCTGGAAGACGGCCTTGGTCGCGGCCCTCATCGTCTTGCCGATCTTCTTCGGCGTGGCCTTG
>JAUIJR010000192.1 GCA_030431075.1 Polyangia bacterium
TCCCCTCGGGCGCCGCCGTCGCCGTGACCGTCCGCGACGACGGCCCCGGCTTCTCGCCGCAGACGATGACCAACCTCTTCGTCCCCTTCCACACCACCAAACAAGGCGGTACGGGCCTGGGCTTGCCGATCAGCCAGCGTATCGTCGAAAATCACGGTGGCAGCATCGAAGTGAGCGCCTCGGATGCGGGGGCCCGCTTCACCGTGGTACTCCCCGTGGCTGAGCCTTCATCGTGAGCGAACACGAGACCAACCCCCGGATTCTCATCGTCGACGACGAGCCCAACTTGCGCAAAGTGCTGGGCGCGCTGATGGTGCAGCTCGGCTACGACGTCCACGCCGAAGAAGACGGCGAAGCGGCGCTCGAGCGCCTGCGGGCCTTGCCGCCGGGCACCTTCGACGCGGTCGTCAGCGACCTGCGCATGCCCCGAATGGACGGCATGTCCTTGCTGCGCGAGATCAGCCGCGACTTTCCCCGCATGCCGGTGGTCATCTTGACCGCGCACGGCAGCGTCGACACGGCGGTCGAAGCCGTGAAGGCCGGGGCCTTCGACTTTTTGGAGAAGCCTTTCGACCGCGAGCAGATCCGCTTGGTGCTCGCCAAGGCGGTCGGCCAGTCGCAACGCTCGGGTCCCAGCGCCACCAACACGCCCCAAGACATGGAGCTCGCCGACGGTCTCTTCGATGAGATCGGCATGGTCGGCGAGTCGCCCTCGATGCAAAAGGTGCGCGAGATGGTGGGCACCGTGGCCGCGACGCCCTCGACGGTGTTGATCACCGGCGAGTCGGGCACCGGCAAAGAGCTCGTGGCCCAGGCGCTGCACCGGGGCTCAAAGCGCAAGGAGATGCCCTTCATCCGCATCAACTGCGCCGCGATCCCGGCCGGCCTCGTCGAAAGTGAGCTCTTTGGCCACGAGCGCGGGGCCTTCACCGGCGCCGTCTCCAGCCGCGCGGGTCGCTTCGAACTCGCGGACGGTGGCACCTTGTTCTTGGACGAGGTCTCCGAGATCCCGATGGAGATCCAAGTCAAGCTGCTGCGTGCGATCCAAGAGTCGGAGTTCGAGCGCGTGGGCAGCCCCAAGACCCAGCGCGTCGACGTGCGCCTGATCGCCGCGACCAACCGCGATCTCGAGACGGAGATCGCCCAAAAGCGCTTCCGCGAGGATCTTTTTTACCGACTCAACGTCGTGCCCGTGCACCTGCCCCCGCTGCGCGGGCGTCCCGAGGACATCGCGCCTTTGGTCGCGCACTTCGTCGGTCGCGCGAACGAGCGCTTGGGCAAGTCCGTCGCCGGCTTCGAGCCCGACGCGCTGGCCGCCTTGCAGGCCTATCCCTGGCCCGGAAACATCCGCGAGCTCGAGAACCTCGTCGAGCGCATGGTCCTTTTTGCTCCGGGCGAGTCGATCGCCATCGATCAGCTGCCGGAGAGCTTCTTGCGCGCTGACCGCGATGATCCCGAGCTCGAGACCAGCGAGTCCGGCGACGGTGGTGAACAACAGTACATCCGTCTGCCGCTCACCTCTTTGGGCCTGGATCTCAAAGAGGCGGTGCGAACCGGATCACGTCTCGTCGAAGAGGCGCTCATCCGCGAGGCCCTCGCGCAAACGGACGCCAACGTCACTCGATCGGCGCGCTTGCTCGGGATCTCGAGGCGTAGTTTGCAGTCCAAGATGAAAGAGTTGGGCCTGCGAGACGATCCCGAGGTCGGCAAGAACGGCTGAGCCTCGCTGCGCGAGGCGCGAGAATTGCGATTCCCGGGGGATTTCAGGGGCTTGCGACCCGCCCCGATGTTGACGCAGCCGCCTAGGCGCTGGTAGCGTCTTCCCTAGCCACCCCCAGGTGCCCATCATGCGCAAACTGCTCGGCTTGACCGCCTTTTTCGGAGTCGCGCTGGGTCTCAGCTCGACGGCGAGCGCCGGGGAGGTGACCCGCGTTGCGTCTTCTGCCGAAGAGGACAACCCCTTCGACCTTCATGCGGGGGTCGCCTACGAATTCGACTTCCGTCGCGCCTCCTTGTTGCGCGAGTGGAGTGCAAACGGCTCGAACCGCCTCGTCCGCGACCTCGTGTACACGCAGCAGCGTCACGTGGTGACGCCCACGATCGAGATCGGCCTGTATCACGACCTCTCGATCTACGCGACGATGCCCATCATTGCGTCGGACAACCGCAGCTACGAGCTCGACCAGTCCGAAGGCGACGACTGTATTTTCCCGGGTGACTCCAACCCCACCGGCGGCCTGCCGACTTGTGTCAACAAGTCGAACAGCACCACCATCCGCGACAACATCCTGCCGGCCAACGGCTGGGATGCCCTCGAGCGCGGCGGTGCCTACGAGCAGTTCACGGACCCGCGCGACGAGCTGATCATGCGCGCGCCCGTGCGTCGCGGCATCGACCAACTTCACGTCGGCCTCAAGTACGGCATCCTCAACCAGGAGAAGTACTCGCACCTGCCCAACTGGGTGATCGCCCTCGAGGGTCGCTTCGCCGTCGGCAAGGCCATGCGCTTTAGCCGTGACGTCGACACCAGCGACCCGGCGAGCAATCACTACGTAGGACGCCGCGTCCACGAGCTCGGCGCTTGGACAGCGCTGAGCCGCCGCTACCGCTTCTTGGATCCCTTCTTCGGGGCCTACTGGCGTATCGGTCTGCGCGCCAACAAGACCCAGTTCGAGAACTTCCCCGGCCAAAGCGAGGTCAACCCGCCGCAGACGATGGGTACCTACTTCGGTACCGAGATCGTCGCCTGGGAGAACCCCGAGAAGGTCCAGAAGTTCAGCGTCTTTTTGCAGGGCACCGCCGAGTTCGTGACCCGCGGTCGCGCCTACTCCGAGGCCTGGGAGATCTTGGCCGACAGCCCCGCGCTGGTCGGCACGCCCACGCCCGGGCAGACCCAGTGCAACGTGCGCGCTTCGGTCAGCTACGCCAACGCGAACCTCGACAATCCCGACGGCTACCTCGACGCGGCCAACCAAGCGCCCAACAGCGGCGGCTGCATCGCTCACTCGGGCATCACGACCGTCGACAACTACGCCAACTTCGGCATGACCGTCGCCTTCAACTTCTGGATGGGCAAGTACGCCCGCCTGAACTTGGGCACGCACCTCAAGACGCAGACGCAGCACTTCATCACCGGGGCCAACCGCGGTGATGCCTCGCGGACGGGTGACCCGGACGTGGTCGATCCCAACAGCGCCGACGTGAACCCGGTGCGCCGCGACGTCATCGACAGCGTCGGTCGTCGCTACGCGGTGGACAACGTCTTCAACGCCGTCGCCTTCGCCAACTTCCTGCTCACCTTCTGAGCTCGGCGAAGCTCGCAAGAAAGAGGCCGGCCCTGCGCCGGCCTTTTTCGTGGCCGCAGGGTTTTTCGTGGCCGCAGCGCTTCAGTCGCGCGACCGAGACAAGCGGTCGTAGATCTCGCGCGCGTCGAGCCCGGTGAGCTCAGCCAGAGCCTTGGCCCGCGCCCGCGGCTTGAGCGAGGCGTCGCCCATGAGCTCGAAGACCCGCCGCGCGTCTGCGTGGGGATCTGCGTCGGCCTCGGCGCCGTGGGCTGTCCCCGCCCCTTCGAGGACCACACAGACCTCGCCGCGCAAGGCCTCACTCAACTGCTGGGCCGCTTGGGCCACCGACGCGCGCACGAGCTCTTGGTGCCGCTTGGTCAGCTCGCGCGCGACGAGGACGCGACGCGTCGAGGCGCTCGCGCCGGCGCCCTCGGCCAGGGCGCGCAGTAGCGCCGGCGTTCGATTGCCGGCCTCATAAAAGATCGAGGCGCCCGGGTCGGCGAGCGCGGCCCGCAAGGCGAGCTCGCGGGCCTCGCCGCTGCGCTCGACAAAACCGACGAAGCGCGCCCCCTCGGCCAAAAATCCGCTCAGGGCCAACGCGGTCGCCGCCGCGGTCGGCCCCGGCACGGCGTCGATCTCGGCGCCGAGCTCCCAAGCCGCGTCGACCAACAAGCGCCCCGGGTCGCTCCACACGGGCATGCCCGCCTCGGAGACGAAGGCCACCGTCTTGCCCTCGCGCAGGGCCTCGCGCAGCGCTTCGAGGCGCGCGTGCTCGTTGCCGACGAAGCAGCTTTGGCGCGGCGGCAGCTCGCTCCCCTCCTCCCCGAGCAGGCGCAAGGGGCTGCGCGTGTCTTCGCACAAGAGCAGGTCGGCGCCGAGCAGGGCCTCGCGGGCGCGCGGGCTCAGGTCGCCGCGGTTGCCGATCGGCGTGCCCACCAGCACCAGACGCCCGGGGCCCGTCGACGCCGGCTCGCTCATCTCACTCCTGATGCCCCAAGGCGATCTGGACGGCGTCGCCCAGCTCCTCTTGCAAGAAGCTGCGCAAGCGCAAGACCATCCGCTTTTCGATCTGGCGGGCGCGCTCGCGGCTCACCCCCCAGCGGTTGCCGAGCTCTTGCAAGGTGATGGGCGACTCGGACTCCATGAGTCGCTCTGTGAAGATCTCGAGCTCGCGACCTTCGAGGGTCGAGCCAAAGCGCCGCAGCTTTTCGGCGAGCAGGTGTTTGAACTCATCGTTCCCGACCGAGGATTCGACGTCGGGCTCGTCGTCTTCGAGCATGTCGATGCCCGTACGGCTGTTGTCGGACTCGTCGCCCCCCACCGGCGCGTTGAGGCTCTTGTCGGGCGCCAGCATGCGTTTTTGCATCTCGACGACCTCTTTGGTCGAGACGTCCAAGGCCTCGGCGATGCGCTCCGCCGTGGGCTCGACGCCCGCTTGGCGCAGCGCCTCTTGTTGCTTGCGCAGGTTGAAAAAGAGCTTGCGCTGGTTTTGGGTGGTCCCGATCTTGACCAAGCGCCAGTTGTTGAGGATGTACTTGAGGATGTAGGCGCGGATCCACCAGCCCGAGTAGGTCGAGAGCTTGACGCCGCGGTAGGGGTCGAACTTTTGCACCGCCGTCAGCAGGCCCAAGTTCCCCTCTTGAACCAAATCGAGCAGGTTTTGGTAACCGCGCCGGTACTGGTTGGCGATCTTCACCACCAAGCGCAGGTTCGAGGTCACCAGCGCGCGGGCGGCCTCTTTGTCACCGTTTTCGACCCAACGTACGGCGAGCTCGTACTCCTGTTCGCGGGTCAGCAGTGGGTAGCGGCGGACCTCGGACATGTAGGCCGCCATCGGATCGCGCAAGGCGAGGGCCTTGGAGTCCGAGCGCGCGGCCGGCTTTTTCTTGCGCAGGGCGGCTTCGATCGCATCGAGCTCGTCGTCGGTCGCCGGATCGACGTCTTGGAGGGCGTCGACCTCGTCGTCCTCGTCTTCATCTTCGGCCGTCTTGGCCAAGGTCGAGGTCGGCTTCGCCTCGCCCTCGACGAGCTCGGCGTCGATGACCTCGGGCGGCGCGGTGCCTGCGCCCGAGCTTCCCTTGCCCGATGCGGACATGTGATGCGGAGTGTACGCCACGGCGCTGGACACGTGCACCAGTGTGGCCGCCCCTGCCTCGGATCTGACGCGCGCGCAAGGACCCCTCTCGTGGGCCCCGCAGACGTTGGCCCCACCCCGAGGGCGGGCTAAAGTGTCTCGGTGGCCCTTGGCGCACGCGGTCAGCAGGGACGCCAACTTCGACGCGCCATATTGACCGTCGCAGGGGCCTTGGTGGCGGCCGTGGGCCTCGCCCGCGCCTCGACGCCGAGCAACGCACTCGAGGGCACCGCCGTCGAACGCGGTCGCCGCTCGCCGGCCACCAACCTCGATCGTCTGCCGGTGCTCGACTGGAGCTTGTGGTCGGTCGCCAAGTACTACGTCGAGCCCGATCGGGTCGATCCCCGTCGCATCACGATGTCCGCCCTCGAGGCCCTCGAAGGCGAGCTGGCCGAGGTCCTGGTGACGCCCGCCGGCCCCGATCGCGTCCGCGTCCGCGTGGGCACGGCCGACGCCGAGTTCGACCTCGATGTCGGGGGCTTGTGGGAGGTCGCCTTGCGCCTGCGCGAGATCTACGCCTTCGTGATCGCAAACACCGAGCTCGACGCCGAGGCCCGACAGCGCGCCGAGTTCGCCATGGTCGACGGCGTCCTCGAGACCTTGGACCCCCACACCCGACTGCTGCGTCCCGAAGCCCTCGAGGAGATGAACCAGAGCACCAAGGGCAGCTTCGGTGGACTGGGCATCGAGGTCGGGCTGCGCGACGACTTGGTCACCATCATCCGGGTGCTCGACGGTACGCCGGCCCAAGCGGCGGGGATGATGGCCGGCGATCGCATCGTCCAAGTCGACGAGGAGTCGACGGCCGCCTTGAGCCTCAACGACACCGTCGCGCTGCTCAAGGGCGCCCCCGAGACCGAGGTCATCGTCTACGTGCGCCGCGAAGGCCACGCCGACGCGCTGCGCTTTGCCGTCACCCGCGCGATCATCACCCTCGACAGCGTGACGGCGGACTTGCTCCCCATCGACGGCGAGGATGGCAGCGTGCGCTGGGTCGGTCTCGTGCAGATCAACCGCACCTTCGCCCGCACCACGGGCGAGGAGTTGCGGGCCGAGCTCGCCAAGCTCGAGGCGGCCGGCGTCGAGGGCCTGGTCTTGGACATGCGCCAGAACCAAGGCGGCTTGCTCGACGCCGCCGTAGAGGTCGCGGACGCATTTTTGGGCGGCGGCACCATCGTCTCGACCGTGGGCAGCGCCGACCTTCGCAAGCTCGAGCAAGCCCGCGCGGGCAACGACTTCCCCGAGCTCCCGATCGTCGTCCTCATCGACGAGGGCAGCGCCTCGGCCACGGAGATCGTCGCGGGCGCGCTGCGCAACCACGACCGGGCGCTCATCGTGGGGCGCCGCAGCTTCGGCAAGGGCTCGGTGCAGGTGCTCTACGACCGCCGGGTCGGGGACCGCGAGCTCGGCCTCAAGCTCACCCGTGCGCAATACCTCACCCCCGGCGAGATCTCGATCCAGTCGGTGGGCGTGAGCCCCGACCTCGAGACCCAGCCCGTGGTCATCGGCAAGAGCTACAGCGCCTACTACGGTCGCCGCCGCTTCGACCTGGTACGCGAGGAGACGCTGAGTCAACACCTCAACCACGACACGGCCGAGGCACAACGGATCACCGCCGGCCCCCTCTACTTTCTCGAGCAAGGCTCGGTGGGGACCGAAGACGAGAATCCCCTCTCGAGCATCGAGGGCCTCGAAGAAGCCACGCGCCAGCGCGCGCGCTTGCTGCTCGCGGACCCGGAGATCCGGCTGGCCCGTGACCTGGTGCACTGGGCCCCGAGCCCCGACCGCGAGGCCCTCCTCGAGCTGCTCCCCGCGCGCGCGGAGGAGATGGCCGCCGCCGAAGAGGCCCGCATCGTGGCCAGCTTGGCCAAGGTCGGCGTCGACTGGAGCGCCCCCCCACCCGGCTTGGCGCCCACCCAGCTTCGCGTCGAGCTTTCGACCGACCGCCCCGACAACCGTGTACTCGCCGGCGAGAAGGTCGCCTTGCGCGTCAAGGTCACCAACACCGGCGAGCAAGCGGCCCACCGCGTCCGCGCGAGCACCCAAAGCGACTACGGCTACTACGACGACCGCGAGCTCTTGTTCGGCCGCATCGAGCCGGGGCAGAGCCTCGAACGCGAGCTCGAATTCGCGGCGGCCAACCACGAGATCAGCCGGCGCGACCGCGTGGACCTGCGCTTGGCCGACGCCGCCGGTTTCGCCCTGGCCGAGGGCTCGTCCACGGCCTTGGAGATCGGTGTCGAGGGTCGGGTCCGGCCCAACTTCGTCTTTGGCTGGTCGCTGATCGATGACCCCGCGCGCGGAGACGATCTCATCGGCGATGGCGACGGCATTCTCGAGCCCGGAGAGCGCGCGCGCCTCGAGGTCTACGTGCAAAACCGCGGCGAGGGCACCGCCCTCGACACCACCGTCCGCCTGCGCTCCACCGCACGCAGCCCCTTGTTCTTGGAGCGGGGGCGTCAACGGATCGGCAGCTTGCCTCCGCAGGCCAGCAACGAGACCGCCTTCATCGTCGAGCTGCGCCGCGAACACGGTGACGAGCCGCTGGACCTCACCATCACGGTGGCCGACAACAAGGTCGGCGAGTACCTCTCGCAGGAGATCGACTTGTTGCAGCCGGTCCCGAAGCGCGAGCCGCCCAGCTACTCGATCACCCCGCCGCGGGTGGAAGTCGAATCCCTCCCCCTGGCCACCGACGCGACGAGCGTGCACTTGCGCGGCCAGGCCCAAAGCGACGACCCCATCCGCGACGCCTACGTGATGGTCTACAACCCCGCGCGCCATCCCTTCGAGCGCCCGCAAAAGATCCACTACCTCGCCAACGCGGATCCGGCCAGCGGCACGCTGAGCTTCGAAGCCGAGGTCCCCCTCGAGCCGGGCAACAACCTGGTCGAGGTCTACGTGAGGGGTCCCGGCGACATCCTCGGTTGGTCGCGCCACTGGGTGTTGCGCCGCTCGGGGCTCGCCGAGCTGCGCGCCGCCAAAGACGACGGATCCGCGCCGTAGCTCGCTCGGACGTCGAGTGCACGAAAGAAGGGGCCGACGCCGAAGCGCCGACCCCTCCACCACCAAACACTCGAGCGCTCAGGGGATGGGGTTGTAGGCCCCGTCACGGCAACACATGACGCCGTTGTCGTCGTTGCCGTTGATCGCGGTGTTCACCTCGTTGGTCGAGCTTCCGCCGCAGGTCCAAGCGCTCAGGCTCGCACACCCGTTGCCGGAGGTGGCGTTGAGGATCCCGCAAGAGGCCTGGGTGAACTGGCCCCCTTCGTCCCCGCAGCCGAACAGGTCGTTCGTGCCCGTCGCGGTACAGCCGGCAGAACCGACGCCCGCTTGCTGCGTGGCGAAGAATCCCTCGAGGCTCGAGCAGTCGGCGTCCTGCGAGGTCAGTGCTTCGACCTCGGCCGAGGACTGACACACGTGCCAGCCAGAGGAGCAGACATCGGCGGCCCCGCAGCTCGCCCCGGTGGGGTCCGCTGCGTCGTCACCGGCCGCGTTCGAGCACTGCGCCGTGTTGCGCAAGCCCTGCTCGGTCCACGCGCCGGCGCAGGCGGCGATGTCCGGGAAGCTGCTCTGATCGTTGAGCCCTTCGCGCGTGCCATCGGCACAACCCGCCTCGGCCGGGAAATCCCACTGCTGGTCGGCACAGCAAAGGACACCGAAGGCCGCGTTGGAGTTGACCGCCGTGTTGACCTCGTTGAGGCCACTGGTGCAGCTGAAGTTGGAAAGCCCACTACAGCCGTTGTCCGAGAAGCGGTTCAACGGCGCGCACGAGCCCGTACTGATCGAGGTCCCCGAGTCGCCGCATCCGAACACGTCGTTGGTGCCGACGTCGTCGCATTGCGCCGACCCCGAGCTCGACTGGGCCGTGGCGAAGAAGCCCGAAAGGCCGCTGCATTCGCTGGCCAAGGTGGTGTGGGCGTCGACCTCGTCGTTGGTCCCACACACGTGCCAGCCGCTGCCACACAGGTCGGCGGCCGCACAGCCGGTGCCGTCTACGTTGCTCGAGTCGTCGCCCGCCCCGTTGGCGCATGCGTCATCGCCACGTAGGCCCGGCACCGTCCATTGTCCGACGCACGCCGCGATGAAGGGGTAGGTGTTCTCGTCGCTGAGGCCCTCTCGCTGGCCGTCGGCGCAACCGATCGGGTCGAAGGCGCCGTCGCCGTCTCCGTCTCCGTCGCCATCTCCATCCCCGTCGCCGTCGCCGTCGCCATCTCCATCCCCGTCGCCGTCGCCGTCGCCATCGCCGTCTCCGTCGCCATCTCCGTCGCCATCTCCGTCTCCATCTCCGTCTCCGTCGCCATCGCCATCTCCGTCTCCATCTCCGTCTCCATCTCCGTCGCCGTCGCCATCTCCGTCTCCGTCT
>JAUIJR010000710.1 GCA_030431075.1 Polyangia bacterium
CCTCCTTCGTTCAAGGCGCTTTGATGGTCGCAGGGGCTACGGCCCTCTTTGCGCTGGCGCATCACCACTTCAAAGGCACGCCGGATAAGCCCGCACCGGTGACTTCTTTGGCCAACGTGGATCCCCTGCCCGTGCAGCATGTCGTTTCGCAGGATGGGGCGGATCTGATCCAGGTCGCCATCTTGCTCGACACCTCGTCGAGCATGAGTGGTTTGATCGACCAGGCGCGCAGCCAGATGTGGCGGATCGTCAACGAGCTCGGGCGTGCGCGGCGTGATGGAAAGCAGCCGCGGCTCGAGATCGCAGTCTACGAGTACGGCAACTCTGGACTGCTGCCCATCGGTGGTTACATTCGGCAGGTCACGCCCTTTTCGGATGACCTCGACGTCGTCAGCGAGGGGCTCTTTTCGCTGACCACCTCGGGCGGGAGCGAGCACGCCGGGCAGGCCATCGCGCGGGCGCACAGCGAGCTGGACTGGTCCGATGAACCCGAGGCGCTGCGCTTGGTCTACATCGCCGGCAACGAGATCTTTGCCCAGGGCCCGATCGATTATCGAGAGGCCATCGCCGGGGCCAAGGCCGACGGAATCGTCGTCAACACCATCCACTGTGGGGGTGAGGAGCAAGGCGCCAGCGATCTGTGGGCCGACGCGGCCATGATCGCCGGAGGGCGCTACTTGGCCATCGATCACAACGCCGTCGTGCAGCACATCGCCGCGCCGCAAGACGACGAGATCGCACGACTGGGGGCGCGGCTCAACGAGACCTACCTCTACTACGGGGGTGAGGGCGCCGCCGCCTACGAAAACCAGATGCGGCAGGACAACAACGCCGCCTCGGCCGGGGTGGGCTCGACCGTGCAGCGTGCCGTCTCCAAGGGCAGCGGCATGTACCGCAACGGCAGCTGGGACCTCGTCGATGGGCTGGCCTCGGGCAGTGTCGAGCTGAGCAAGGTCGACAAGAAGACCCTGCCCGAGGACATGCGGGGGCTCAGCGACGAGGAGCTCGCGCGCGAGGTCGAGGCCAAGCGGGGCGAGCGCGCCCAGATCCAAAAGCGCATCGCCGAGCTGGAGAGCGAGCGTCGGAGCTATGTCGCGGAGCAAAAGTCGGCGGCCGCCGCCGATGGCAGCAAGACCCTCGACGACGCCATCGTCGAGAGCCTGCGCGAACAAAGTGCCGCCTTGGGGTACGATTTCGAGTGAGAGCGGCCAGCCCGCTTCGCAGCCCCATGCACAAGCGCCGCATCTTGGTGATCGAAGACGACCCCGCGATCCGTCGCGGGCTCGTCGATGCCCTCGGCTTTGACGGCTACGAGGTCATCGAGACTACCGATGCGCCGCAGGGGCTCGAGGCGGGCTTGCGCAGCACCTGTGACCTCGTCTTGCTGGATCTCATGTTGCCGGGCGGCGATGGTTTCGAGGTCTTGCGCGAGCTGCGGGCGCGGGCGCGCACCGTGCCCGTGATCATCTTGACCGCGCGCGGGCGCGAGGCCGACCGCGTGCGCGGCCTGCAGATGGGCGCCGACGACTACGTCGTGAAGCCTTTTTCGGTGCGTGAGCTGCTCGCGCGCATCTCGGCCGTCTTGCGACGCAGCGCCGAGCGCTCGACCGTACACGCGCAGTACGACATCCCCGGCGGCCTGGTCGACCTGGCGCGCCGGGAGATCCGTTTCGAGGACGGTGAGCGCACCGAGCTCAGCCCACGCGAGGTCGACTTGCTGACCTTTTTGGCCGAGCACGCGGGGCGAGCCGTGGGGCGCGACGAGATCTTGTCGCACGTGTGGCGCTTGAACCCCGCCGCCCACCAGCGCACGCGCACCATCGACATGC
>JAUIJR010000711.1 GCA_030431075.1 Polyangia bacterium
CCATGCGGACGCAGGCCCACACGCCGTCCCAGTCGCTCATGGCGTCGCAGGCCGCGAAGTCGTAGCTCGCGTCGAGGGCCCCCGGGCTACGCGAGGCCCACCAGGCGCTGTCGAAGACGCCGTCGACGGACCACTCCATGTGGCCGTCGACATAGACCCGCACGACCACGGTCTCGCTCGAGATGTAGGAGCTCACCGTAAAGCTGTACTCGCCGATGGTGCCCGCATCGAGGGCCTCCAACACGCAGGTCAGCGCCTCCGCGTTTTGAAGCTCGTCTTCACCCCCGGTGGTGGCGCTCGCGTCGAGGTCGAAGCTCACCGCATCGCAGGGCTTCGCCAAGGCGCACTCGACATAGGGCGGCGGCGGGTCGGCGTTGGGCTCCGTCGACTCGAAGGGCGCCGGACACTCCCCCGGCTCGCCCGTCGTCTCGCCCGACTCTTCTCCGCTCTCGCCTTCACCGGCTTCGCTGCTGCTGGTCTCGCCGTCCTCGGCGCTTCCATCATCCGCGCAGGCGCTCAGGCCCAGCGAAAGGGCAAGGCTCAGGAAAGATCCGACAAAGGCAGGTCGCATGCCCTGTTTGTGACATGAGCCGCCCCATCGATCACGCCGACGCGAAATTCAGCGCGCGCTGGCCAACCAGCCGCCACCGAGCATCTTGTCGCCGGCGTAGACCACCACCGCTTGTCCCGGGGCCGCCGCGCGCTGCGGCTGCGCGAACTCGACCGTTGCGCGGTCCCCACGGCGATGCAGCTGGGCCGCCGTCGCCGGCGAGCGGTGGCGAAACTGCACCAAGACTTCGGCCTCGTGAGTCTCGGGCATCTCGACCATCGGGCGGAAGGCCTCGATCTCGAGGGTGGACACCGCCAGCTCTTCGGCCTCACCGACGACCACCTCGCGCGAGTCGGGCAGCACCTTGAGCACGTAGCGCGGCGACTTGGCCGAGACCCCCAATCCGCGGCGCTGGCCGACCGTCACCCGGTGGATGCCGCGGTGCTCGCCCAGGCTCTGGCCGTCGGCTTCGACGATGGGCCCCGGCGCGAGCTGGCCGAGATCCAAACCGAGCTCTTTGGCGCGGCGCTCGACCACTTCGGCGTGGTCGCCCCCGGGCACGAAGCAAAGCTCTTGGCTGTCCGGCGCGTTCCAGTTGGGCATGCCCAAGGACTCGGCGCGCTTGCGGACTTCGTCTTTGGTCCAGCCGCCGAGGGGGAAGTCGACGTGGGCCAGGGTCTCGCGGCCCATGGCGAACAAGAAGTAGCTTTGGTCTTTGCTGGGGTCGACGCCGCGGTGCAAGGCACCGTCGATGATGCGCGCGTAGTGACCGGTGACCAGCCGGTCGGCGCCCAGGGCCCGGGCCCGCTCGAGCAAGGGGCCAAACTTCACGTGCTCGTTGCAGCGCGCGCAGGGGTTGGGCGTGCGGCCCTCGGCGTAGGCGTAGACGAAGTCGTCGATCACCTCGCGCTGAAAACGTTCTCGTTCGTCGACGGTGTAGTGCGGGATGCCCAGCTGGTCGCAGGCGCGGCGCGCCATGTCGACCTCGGCCGGCGAGCAACAGGTGCCGCCCCGCCCTTTGCGAGGGTCGAGCGAGGCGTCGTAGAGGCTCATGGTCATGCCCACGACCTCGTGCCCCGCCTCGATCATCAAGGCCGCGGCCAGCGAGGAGTCGACCCCGCCGCTCATGGCGCAGACCACTCTCATGCGGCGCCTCCCCGCACGCGCGGGACGATGACTTCGAGCAGCTCGAGCACGCGCTCCACCTCGGCCGCTTGGGTATCCGAGCCCATCGAAAAGCGCAATGCACTGCCGGCGTGGGCCGCGTCGAGGCCCAGG
>JAUIJR010000193.1 GCA_030431075.1 Polyangia bacterium
CTACGCGCCGATCATCGAGTCCTACGGCCCGACGCGCGCGCTGGCGCCGGGTCGAGTTCTCGCGCGTAGCTGCGGCGCGGGCGAGAAGGGGCAGGCGCGCTGTTTTCCGGAGGCCGGGCGCCTGAACCTGATCGAGTTCTGGGCGACCTACTGCAGCGGCTGCGTCGCGCAGATGCCCGCGCTGCGCAGCAAGGTGGAGTCGCTGCGTGCCGAGGGTATCGATCTGGCCGTCTTTAGCGTCGACCCACTCGAAGGCGCCGAACACATCGCACCCTTCGTCGAGGAGACGCGGCTGCCGGGCGCGCTGGTCTGGTACCCCAACGAGCAGGAGGCCGAGGCCTTCGCCGCAAAGATCGAGTTGCTGTCCGTGCCGCGTCTGGTTCTCACCGATGGCGAGGGCCGCGTCTTGGCGAGCGATCCGCAGCTCGAGCTCTCGACCCTTGACGCCCAGGTGCGCCACTGGGCCGAGCTGCAGGCGCGTTCACTTTGAAGACACGCGTGGGGCGGCACCAAGGAATGGCAGCTGGTGTACCGTCCTTCCGATGAAGCAACCCGTGCGAAACGACTTGCTCGCGCTCGGCTTGACGGCGTCCTGGGTCGCGCTCGCGGCGTGCAAGTCGGAGCCTGAGAAGACCGAGCCGCCCGCGCGTCCCGTCGAAGTCGGCCCTGGGGGCGGAGGTTCCGTCGAGGTCGAGCACTCCGCGGCCGTCGACTACGAGGTCGGTACGACCGCCGTCGTCGTCCGAGTGGGAGCGCCGCTGTACCAGAGCATGGACGGCGAAGAGGTCGTGGCCAAGCTGGGCGATGTGGAGCGAGCGACCCACACTCTGCTCGAGCGAGGGCAGGTGGCCGGTCATGGTTTCGAGCTTCTCTCCGGAAGCCTGGAGGATTCACGCATCGAGGTGCGAGCGCTGGCGACAGCGCAGGGCACGGCATGCGTTGTGGCGCCTGAAGGTCTGCGCCGCGTCGACGTTCCTGTGTTCGTCGATCCCAGTGACCTGGTGCAGGTCGTCGTACACCGCTGGGAGCATCGGTGGTCGGACGGGACTGGCGTGGTGCTCGAGCCCGGGGCGGCCGCACGGGGGGAGGGGGGCGGCGAACCCTACGAAGTCGACGCGGACGGTGTCGACCTGGTCGTGGAACTGCCGTCCGGGGCAGTGGGCCACATCGTGGACCTACCCGCAGATGCCGACCTTCCGCCGGTTCCGGGCAAGGCGAGTTCGAAGTCCATCACCGATGGGCCGGGACTTCGCTACGCCGGCGAACGTGTCTTGAAGACACTGGCGCCGTTTCCGACGCGCAGTGAGATTGACCGGTATCCCAAGGTGTCGCTGGGGGACCGGCGAGGGGGCTCGCAGTACGTCTCGATGGCGGGAAACTGCGCGCAGGTCACGGGGCTCGTGGAGTCAGTGGATCTGCGCCTAGAGGCGCGTGACGACACCGACCTCTGGTCCAAGCGCTGCCACGACGAATGCCCGGAGACACGCCCCGGCGAGTACGAGCTCGCGTGGCAAGACGGCGACGTCAGGCCAGACAGTGGCACATACCACCGGCTGGTCGAGGGGACGGCGCTCACGTGGCCAGACGGTTCCGCAGCGGGTGCCACTCGGGAACGCATCGACTTCATGAACACCGGAACGCCCGCCTCCGAGGATCGCCTGTGCTACCGAGATGCAGCGGGCTTGGGAGGTCAGATCGAACTGTGCGCCGCTCGAAACTCAGTTCAGGAGATTCAGTGGGCCTGGGGAGGGGATACGCTGAGGCATCCCATCCACTACCACGCAGTCGCAGTGCCCCCCTTCGTGCGCGTTGAAGTGTCCGACCGCGACATCAAGCGACTGGACTTCTCTACCGAGGACGCAGTGCGCGTCCTGCGACGGGCGAGCGAAGGCTATCTCGAGTGCTGGAGGCAAGAACTCGCGGAAGGCGAGGACCCCACGATCGATCTGGTCACGACATTCACGACCGATGGCTACGCGCCCACGACGAGCATCGCCAAGCCCGGTCGCCACGCCGAGTTCGAGGCCTGCGTACTGGAAGTGGTCGAGCGTGACACCGAGATCCGCAACGCCGCCGAAGGCAATCTCCGGTGGACGTTGAGCCTCGTTGAAGAGATTCCAGCGCCGAAAAAGTAGACCCGTGCGCCCAGGCGCGTTCACTTTGACGGCTGCGCGAGCGGACCCTTCGCGGGACGGCGCACCGGCGGAGCCTTGGCGGCCTTCACTTCGGGCTTCTTCTTCGCTTCGTCTCGGCGCTGCCAGCGGTCCCAGCGCTTGATCGTGCGGGTGCGCAGCTCGCGTTCGTCGACGGGCGGCAGGCCGTGGCGCGCGCGGACCTCGTTGCTCAGGCGACCGTCGACCGCGCGCAGGCAGTGCTCGGTGTGAAAGGCGACGTGCTTGCCACGCTCCGCCAACATTTGCGCCGGGTCCCAGGCGGGCGAGCCGGGTTTGGGGATCCGGTAGCTGTCGCGGACCAGCTCCACGCGCAGAGGCGGCTCGCCGCCGTGCTCGAGTTCCCACTGCCGGCACCAATGGCGCGCGTAGTGCTTGCGGTAGGCCTTGCCGTCGTTGCCCATCACGCGGCGGGTGATCTTGCCGGCGCGGGAGTACGCGATCCATGGCGTCTCCTTGAGGCGAGGTGAGTTTGCGTCCGTCATCATGTCCCAGACCTCGCCCTCCGCGTCGGTGATCAGCACGCGCAAGAAGCTGTTCACCCGCGGCGGGTTCGGGGCGAACATGTTCCAGCTCTGCTCGGTGTTCGTGACGCGCAAGAGCGGGTGGACGGCACGGCGCAGGGGCGTGCGCCAAGAAGCGAGCTCGGCCTTGCCGGCGGGGATGGACCAAGCGAAGAGCGCGCATAGCTCGGCCACCAAGAAGCTGCCGACCACAACGCGCTCCAAGGGGCCGTAGGCCAAGCGACCCGGCGTCGTCCCTTCGACGCGCCGGCGTCGCCGCCGGCCGAGGATCAGGAGCCCGACGAAGAGGCCGAGCACGGGGAGGCTCCAGCCCTCGACGCCGTAGACGCAAAGGAGGGTCGTGGACGAGACCGCGAGCAAGGCGATGAGCGCCAGCGTGGGTCCGACGAGGCCTTGGTCGCGAGGGCTCGAACTGGACTCGGCCGCGGTCGGTCGCTCGGGCGCATGCAGCTCGAGGGGACCTTGCAGCGAGTGGCGCCAGCGCGTCGGCAAGAGGCGGGAGAGGGCGCGACCGAGACCGGAGAGCAAGGCGCCGACTTCACCGCCGTTGAGGCAGGCGATGTAGGCCGCGAGCATCACCGGCGCGAACATGCCGATGTTCATCAAGGTGAGGATCTGCAGGTGGAAGATCGCGCCCAAGAGCAGCCACACGCGACGCCCGAATAGCCATCGGGCTACGAAGGGGACGTCGATGACGTGCCGCCGACCCGCGATGCGCAAGCTCCAATCTCCGCGCCGGAGCTTGGGCCAGGCCCACGCGATCGTGCCGATCACCAGGCCGCCGCTCGCGGCGATGATGGCCTGGACCGCCCAAAGGGGCAGGGGGGCGCGAGGGTGGTGGTAGATCGGGACGACGGCGATGGCCACCCCCAGCGCGCTCGTGGCGAAGACGAGCAACGCAGCCCGCAGCCAGCGACGCTGCCTCGGCGCGAGCTCGATGCCCCGGCGGTGGGTCCAGCGCAAGACCAAGCCCAGGAACATGAGCGAGAAGCCGATCTGCCAAAAGTGGACCACCCAGGTCATCAGACGAAAGAGGTTCGTCCCGAAGATCGACGCCATGAAGCTGGTCGGCACCCGCGAGAAGTGGTCCAAGTTGAGCGCGTAGTAGAGGCTGTCGCCGGCGCTCCACACCGAGCCCGACTTGGCCGAGCCGGTCCACAAGTAGATGATGCACAGCTGGAGGATCATCAGGCGCCTCGGCCAAGCTGGGATGGCGCGGTAGACGGCCTCGACCGTCTGCCCTTTGGCGCGGGCGCGCCGAACTCTCCACCAATTGTCGAAGCTGTAGGCGTGACCATTTTTGGCCATGACCAGCCACGCGAAGAAGACCTTGAAGACAACGTCGGCGCCCGTCCAAAACAGCGCGTTGCGGTGCATCAAGCTCAGCGTGGCGAAGTAGGCGAGCCAACCCGTGACCCGGGAGAAGACGCCGAAGATGAAGAGCCAAACGAGAATCTCGAAGACCCAAAAGTGGATCCAAAAGGCGCGGGGGCTGTCCCAAAAGAAGAGGGCCGACCACTTGGGGCCGGAGGCGAAGCGCCCGATGGCCCACAGATCGAAAAAGCCCTCGGGGTCGCCGCTGCCCGGGTCGCCGTAGCCGGCAAACTGACGGCGGGCCAGGAAGTCGCGGGCGGTGCTCGTCGAGAAGATGCCCTCGTCGGTGAACAGAAACTCGAAGTGGTCCGCGAGCCCGTGCACGTTGGCCAACAAAAGCAGGCCAAAGACGACGCGAAAGGCTCCGATCGAGCGGGGATCTTCGCGCTCGAACCAAAAGGCGCGCCAGCGATCGCGCTGTACGATCATGGCGGCCGCGAAGGCGACCACGGCCACGAAGACCAGGGCGCCGATCAGGCCTGAGAGGGCCGAGGCGCCGGGCGGGGAGCTGGCGAAGGCCAGCGCAGTCGAAGCCACCGACATGAGCGAGGCGCCGTCGGCTCAAAGCCCGAGGTGGAAACGGTCGTCCGAGAATGCACCCCCGAAGAGCCAGCGAAACAGCACGTAGGCCGAGCCGGCGATGGCCAGCCACAGGAGCGCCAGGAGTCCAAATGCGACGAGGTCTTGCATGTTCATGGTCCAAGTCAGCGCGCCCGGGCGCGGCTGACGTCCAGGATGCGGGCTGCAGCGGGTGGGGCCGTGCGAAAAATCTGCACGCGGGGGCTCGGCTCCGAGTTCGTGCCTCGCGCGGCGTCGAGGTGTGAGCCCAATCCCAAGACCTTCCGCACGCACTTTGTGCGGACATGAGGGGCGGCGCAATCACTCAGGCTGGTCGCATGGACGCCGCGCCGCTGTCCGCCGGCAGGGTTCGACCTTCGGCCTCGCCGGGATCTCCGACGCGAGGAGGGGGCCGCGGGCCCACCCCGCCCCTTCACCTTCTTCGTTCGCCATGACTTCGACCAGCGACCTCGTCACCGGCAGCCTGCTCGCCTTCGGGCGCAACAAGGACCTCTACCCCAATTTCGAGGCCCTGATGCTCTCGCCGCGAGTGGGGTGGGCCTTGTGGATCGCGCTGGCCGGGCTGCTCGCGTTCTTTTTGGCGCATCGAGAGAAGTGGCGTCGCTTGTGGCTGCAGATGGGGGACCCGCGCTCGGTGGCGCTGTTCCGCATCGTCTTCGGGCTGTTCACCCTCTTCAACGTCAATGGTCTGTGGGAGCACTTCGAGTTCCTCTTCACCGACCAGGGCATCTTCCCGACGGACGTCGCCCAGCAGGTGCGGGCCAAGTCGCAGTTCATCGGCTACGGCGATGGCAGCACGCCGGGGGAGGCGCTCGGCTTTTTCGGCTGGGAGGGCTTTTGGAATTGGGTGAAGGGCCCCAACCACTCCTTGTTGCTCTTGGACGGATCGCCGGGCTTCTTTTGGGCCCACATCGTCGTGTTCGAGTTGTCGATGGTCGCCTTCATCGTGGGCTTGTGGACCAAGTACACGAAGTGGATCGCGTGGTTCGCCTTCCACTCGATCATCATGCGCAACACCATGTACTGGGAGGGCACGGAGAACGTCTACCGGGCCTTCTTCTTCTACTTGGCCCTGTCACGTTGCGGTGCGGCCTACAGCGTCGACAACTGGTGGCGCTGCCGAAAGTTGCGTAAAGCCGGGCGCCTCTCCGAACCCGGCGGGCCCGGGGACGGCGCGGGCCTCCCCGAAAGCGATCGACATCCCAAGGGCCTCGAAGCCATCTACCGCGCGATCCCCATGTGGCCGCGCTGGCTGATGGTGATTCAAACGGCGATCGTCTACGGCTACGCCGGTCCCACCAAGAACGGCCACGTCTGGCACAAGGGCGACGCCTTCTACTACGCCTTCAATCTCGACCACTTCTACCGGGTCCCGCCGCAGGAGCTGTCGGCGATATTCGGGACGAACCTCTTTCGGGTGAACTCCTTCGTCGTTCACTACTGGCAGATGTTCTTCCCGCTGGTCGTCGTGGGGCTCATCTTGCGCTGGGTCCGGGCCGAGCGCTTCGAGCCGCTGAGCGTCGGCCAGCGCCGGCTCGCCCACCTGGGGATGTTCGCCTTCGCGGCCGGCATCGTGGCCGCGGTGATCATCGCCTATCCCGTGCACTACAAGGCCCCCAAAGGCGGCCTGTCCATCACCGCGGTGCAGTGCTTGGTCGGCGTGCTCGCCCCCTTGGGGCTGGGCTTGCTGTACGGGTTCGGATGGCGCTTGCGCCATCGCCCCTTCCAGCTGCGGATCCGCGGTCGCTGCTTTCAGATCGACGTCGAGTGGTTTTGTCGCTGGGTCCTCGGCCGACGGCTTTGGCTCGGGCTGGGGCTCATTTTCCATAGCCACCTGGTCATCTTGATGAACATCGGCTGGTTCAATCCCGGCCTCGCCAGCAGCTACATCGCCTACCTCAACGGAGGGGAGCTGGCGAGCTTGGGTTGCGCCTTCCGGCGCGCCTTCGCCAAGCTCCGCGGGGCGAGCGCGGCCGAGATCGGCGCCATCCGTCCCGTGCCACCCGAGGACCCGCGTCGGCTGAGCGTCGGCGATGGGACGCGCCTTCGTCTCGGGGTACTGGCGGGCGCCGCCGCCATCGCCATGGGCGGCGTCGTCATCCACGTCCTGACCGTGCCCGACATGTGGGACGCCGTGGGGCGCTGGGCGAGCCGGCAGCGAGGCTTCGAGCTGCCGCCTGCACTCGTCGAGCAGGGGCCGGCCATCGGCGCTGGCTGGTTCCTCCTCGCCGCCTTCGGAGTGCTCGTGGGCGCGACTTGGGTTGGCCGGCATCGCGCCGGAGGCTCCTCGGATACGAACGAAAGTGTGACCGAGGTCCATTATCCCTGGGCCTATGGCCCCTGGGGCCGACTGCTGGCCGGCAGCGTGGTGGTCTACCACCTCGCGGGTCTCACGGCGTGGATGCTTCCCGAGAAGGACTCGATGGCGACCTTTCGCATGGAGGCGCGCAAGCCCTTCAAGTGGTGGCTTCAAAACACCCAGACGACGCAGAGTTGGTCGATGTTCGCCCCGAACCCACCGCGCTCGAACATGTTCTTGCGGGTCTTGGTGCACGGCCAAGACGGTGAGACATGGGACCTCAATACGGACGTCTACGCCTGCTTGGAAGAGGGAGCGACACCCGAGCTGTGCGAGGCCGTCTTCCCGCGGCCGTGGATCTGGTACAGCCGCCAGCGAAAGATGAACCGTCGGATCGCCGGAGGCGAAGGCGGCCACGGCGCCTGGTATCAAAAGTGGTACGCGCGCTGGCAGTGCCGCGAGTGGGCGCTGACCCACGGGGGCGAGCTTCCGAAGTCGGTGGAGTTGGTCAAAGTGACCTATCCGATCCCCTCGCCGGACTACGTCGCCAAGCACGGTGCCTACGATCCGCGCACGCAGTACCGCTCCAAGGGCCACCAAAAGAGCCTCTACACCGAGACCTGTGCCCGCGCGCCCTACGGGCAGCCGAGCCGGGCGCAGCTGATCCGCGCCGGCATCGACCCCGCGCAGGCGCCCGAGCAAAAGACCTGGCGGAAGAATCGCTGCCGCGGCTGGACCCGCCACCTCGAGCGGGAGAAGGGACGCGCGCCGGAAACGGTGGCCTGCATGCTCGAAGACGGGCAATGACGGCCTGCGGGGGGGACCGCACAAGCGGCTTGCTAGACTCGCGCCGTGCTGGGTCGAACCGTGTCGCGCTCTCTTTCGCTCTGCTCTTTCGTCGGCACGCTCTTTGTCGGTGTCGCGTGCTCCACGGCGGGCAGCGGCGATGGCGAGTCGAGCTCCGAGACGGACGCCGAGGCGAGCGCCGGGAGCGAAGCCGAGGCAAGTAGCTCCAACGGCGCGAGCTCGGAGGGCAGCGAGGGCGAAAGCGGGAGCGGGGGAGACGGCGACGGAGACGGAGACGGCGACGGCGACGGCGCGCCCGATGCCGCCGGCTTGTTCATCAGTCGGGCCGACCTCGAGCGCGCGCGCGAGCGCATTGCGAGCAGCGATCCCCTTTGGACGCAGCAGGCCAACCTGGTCGAGGGGCGAGCCGACGGTGCGCTGAACCTGGTCGCGGACCCCTTTCACATGGACGACGTGACGACGATCGAGTTCGGCTGGTGCGGCGGCTCCGACGACGTCGACAACACCTTGGCCGAGGCGACCGGCAAGTTCGAAGACGAGAGCGACGACATGCGCACCCTCGCCTTGCAGTTCGCCTTGAGCGGGGACGCGAGCTACGGGGACAAGTCCGTCGAGCTCATGCTCGCGTGGGCCGAGCAGCAGAGCATCGTCAACCTCTACGATCTCAACATCGATTTCCAAGCGGGGACGATGGACGGTCAGACCGACGACGGCTTTTGTGGCGCACGCCCCTGGAACTTTGCGCTCGACACCATGTGGCAGACCTACGGTCTGATCAACGTCGCCGACGCCTATCTCTTGCTCACGCGCAACGGCTACGAGCTCTCGCCGGAGGACGACGCCGCCTTGCGCGATTGGATCTCCCGCCTCGTCGCGGCCGTCGACAGCAGCTTTCACGCCTGGACCAAGTGGGCCGATGCGCACCCGAGCTCGGGCAGCTTCGAGCGCTATCGTTCCGACAACCACCTCTCGTGGGCGATGGCCGGCACGCTCGCGGGCGCCGCGGCCCTCGGCGACGAGGAGCTCGCCGCCTACGTGCTCGAGGGCGGGAGCTGGTCGCACCCCCAAGGCGGGGCCTATGCGAACCCCTCGTCGATTCGCGCGGTCGTCGACTTGGCCATCGAAGCCGACGGTCGCATCTACGAGGAGCGGATCCTTCGAGACCCGCCGATCGGCTACTCCTTCTTTCACCTGTGGGCGATGATGCTCATTGCCCGGGAGGCCGAAGTGCACTTCGAGGGCACGGACGCGGTGTGGGCCTACGCGGGCGCCGACGGCGGGGGTCTCGAGCAGGCCTACGATCGCTACTTGGGCTACATCGACGGCAGCAAGACCTCGCCCGAGCCGAGCCAAGAAGGCGATCTCAGCAGCTACGCCTGGCTCTACGAGGCCTCGCTTTCGCGTTGGGGCAAGAGCAGCCACCGCGACCTGCTCGAGAGCGTGGGGCGCAACACTTGGATCAACCAGAGCATCGGTGCCGTGCCCTTGTTGATCGGCGAAGACTGAGCGTCGCGCAAAGCCTGCGCGCGAGCGGGAGACCGGCTGCACCGCGGGAGCCTTCGTCGTAGCTTCGCCTCGTGCTTGCACAGCGGCGGTCGACGTCTCGGTTCCTCGCGTGGATCTGCGTGTGGGTGGCGACTTGCCTGTGGAGCCCGATGGCGCAAGCGGATCCGCTGCGCGTCGGCACAAAGTCCGCGCCGCCCTACGCCTACAAAGACGCGCAGGGCGAGTGGGCCGGCCGTTCCATCGAGGTGTGGAGAGAGGTCGCCGAGCGCTTGCAGCTGGACTACCGCTTCGAAGAGCGCGACCTCGATGGGCTGCTCGAAGGCTTGCGCCACGGAGAACTCGACGCGGCCGTGGCTGCCATCACCGTGACCTCCGAGCGCGAGTCGCAGTTCGATTTTACCCACCCCTATGAGACCAGCGGTCTCGGGGTGGCCATCGCGCAGCGGCCGGTCAACTTGTGGTCGGGGCTTTGGGCCACCTTGAGCTCGCGCGCCTT
>JAUIJR010000712.1 GCA_030431075.1 Polyangia bacterium
TACGACGGCGAGGGCAACATGTTCAAGCGCTTGCTCTCCGAGCTGCGCAACGACCACGGCTTCGAGGCCAGCTTCTTGCGCGCCTACGATGCGACCTTGCCAGAGCTCGAGTCGCAGTGGCGCGAGGGCCTGCTCGGTCGTTTCTTTTGGTACCCGCTGCTGGCGACCGGCACCTTGCCCTTCATGCTCTTCGTCCCGGTGGGGCTGGTCGCTTGGATCCGCAAACGCCGTGCCTATCGAGCCGGGCTCGCGCGCATGGAAGCCGAAGAAGCGGCCGAGACGCTGGCGCGCAGTGAAGCGCTGCGTCGCGCCGGACTCGGCTCGCAGTGGTGGCACTGAGCGCGGTCGCGCCGGACGGCGGACTCAGCCGATCAGCTTGCGCACGGCCTCGAGGGCCTCGTCGACGTGCTTGGTCGCCCGGATCTGCGCGTCGAAGACGTGGCGCACGACGCCCTCTTTGTCGATGACGAGGGTCGAGCGTCCGGGCATCAAGAACATCTTCGGGATCCCGTAGGCCTTGCGCAGCGCCCCGTCGCCGTCGGAGACGAGGTGGAAGGGCAGACCGTGGCGCTCGGCAAAGGCACGGTGCGAGTTCTCGGAGTCGGAGCTGACGCCGATGACGGCCGCCCCGAGATCGACAAAGTCCTCGTAGCTGTCGCGAAAAGAGCAGGCCTCGGCGGTGCAGCCCGGCGTGTCGTCCTTGGGATAGAAGTACAAGACGACGACCTTCTCGCCGCGCAGAGCCGACAGCTGGATCGTCTCGCCTTTTTGATCGACCTTCGTGAAGTCGGGAGCCTCGTCGCCCACGCCGATGCGCTTCATGGAGGCCATCTTAGAGCCATTGCCGCGATCCGCCAGCGGCCGGGACCCGAGGCGGCCGTCGGGCCGTGACGCCGCGTGCCACGGGTGATATGGGAGGGCGATGCAGCGCATCGTGGCCGGCGAGTTCAAGGGGCGCAGGCTCCTGGCCTTGCCGCGCGGCCAAGAGGGGCTGCGGCCGAGCTCCAGTCGGGTGCGCGGGGCGATCTTCGACCGCCTTCAAAGCGAAGTCGTCGGCGCCCGTGTGCTGGACCTCTTCGCCGGCAGTGGGGCCCTGGCCATCGAGGCGCTGTCTCGAGGCGCGGCCTTCGCCACCTTGGTCGAGCGCGCGCCCGCCTTGCAACGCCACCTGCGAAGGCAGCTCGAGACCCTCGACTTGGGCCAACGCAGCGAACTCGTCGCGCGTGACGCCCTGAGCTGGCTGCGCGCTCCCGCGCAGCGCTTCGATCTGGTCTTCTTGGACCCGCCCTACGCCCAAACGGAGCTCTACGGCCAAAGCCTCGCGGCCTTGGTCGAGGGCGGATGGCTCGCGCCCGAGGCCGTCGTGGTGGTCGAGCGAGGTCAACGCGCGGGGATCGGCTCTTGGCCGGCTGGCCTCGTCGAGGAACTCGAGCGACGGCACGGCGACTGCGTGCTCCACTTTTTGCGGGCGTCCGCCGCCGATTGAGCGCTCGGGCTCGCTTGGGCGCGGGGGCGTGACCCTTTGGCGCGGCGGTGGTACGAAGCGCTCGTGAGCGCTCCCGAAGTCAACGCCCGCGCCCGTGCCATCCAGCCCTCCGCCACTTTGGCCGTGAGCGCCAAAGCCTCCGCACTCAAAGCCGAGGGCAAAGACGTTCTGAGCTTCTCGGCCGGTGAGCCCGACTTCGCCCCGCCCAAACACGTGGTCGAGACCGTGCGCGCCAAGATGGCCGAAGGTCCCGTCGGCTACGCGCCGGTGCCCGGCTACCCGGCCTTGCGCGACGCGGTCGCGGCCGAGCTCTCCGCCTACCACGGACAAAAGTTCGG
>JAUIJR010000194.1 GCA_030431075.1 Polyangia bacterium
GGCGCGAGGGCCCAGGGCGCAAAACCGAGCTCGATGGTGATGCCGCGGGCTTTTTCCTCGGGGTGGCGATCGGTCTCGTGACCGGTCAGCGCCCGGACCAAGGTCGTCTTGCCGTGGTCGATGTGCCCGGCGGTGCCGATCACCAGCGATCTCGCGGCAGCGCTCACCGGGCGAGTGTACAGCGCAAGTGGTCCGTGCTCAGCGGGGCGTGGCGGCGCGACCCGACTCGGGGATCGAGCTTCCCAAGGCCCCGAAGATCGAGGCTCGTTCGTCACTCCAGGCCTGCGCGGCCGCGCCGGGGGGCAGCGGCTCCCAGGCCCTCGATGCCGCGGGGCCCCGCGCGAGTCGAACCCAACGGGTGGGGGCGACGCGGGGGCGCATCGCCAAGGGCAGGGCCTCGCGCTTCGCGGGCTCGCGCGGATCGAAGGCCGCGCTGCTCGCGTGCAGCTCGAGGGCGGCCGCCAAGTCGGCCAGCGGTCGGCGCAAGTCCACGTGGCGGTTGGTGATGTGCACCATGATCTCGCCTCCGGGCGCCAAGGCGGCGAGGTACTCGGCCATGGCCTCACGCGTGAGCAGGTGCAAGGGCACGGCGTCGGAGTTGAAGGCGTCGAGCACGATCAGGTCGAAGCGCTCTTCGGCGCTCGCGGCCGCGAGCCCCCGTCGGCCGTCGGCGATGCGGACCTCGCAGGCGGGACAGCGCGCGAGAAAGTCGAACCAGCGGCGGGCGAGCGCTTCGACCACCGGATCGATCTCGAAAAAGAGCATCCGCCAACCGGGTCGCGCAAAGGTGGCCATGTTGCCGACGCCCAGACCCAAGACGGCGACCCTCGCCTCTGGGCGGCGCAGCGCCAGGGCATCGAAGCGCTCCGCGATCGGGCTTTGGGGGTGGTGGTAGGGCAAGGCCCAGTCTCGCCACGCGGGATCGGTCGACTGCGAGCCGTGGACCGTGCGCCCGTGGGTCATGCTGCGCAGCGCGAGCTTGGGATCCTCGACCACGCGATAGCTTCCGGCCACGCTGCGCGCGTGCGCCAAGGCGGGGGAGCGCCCCTCGAAGGCGAGGGTCCCGAGCAGCAGCAAGGCCGCACAGATCCGGGCGCTCGCGCGGGGCCAGCGAAAGGCCGGCCAAAAGATCGGCAGCCACAAGGCAAAAGCAAAGGGGCGCAAGCTGCCCTCGGGTCGCGCGGGACCGCGGGCTTGTGCGAGTAGCCAGACGCCGAGGCCGACCAAGAGCCCGCTCGCCACGGGCAACCAAGCGCGCGGGACGACGCCTTCGTCGGGACGCTTCGCGGGAAAGGCCAAGGCGCAGGCGGCGAGCAAGGCCGGGTAGTCGAAGTTGCGATCGAAAAGCAGGGGAGAGGCGAAGCCGACGAAGCAGGCCCCGAGGACCCCGCCGAGTCCGATCCAGGCGTAAAAGGCGGTGAGCTGGGCCGGCGGCGGTCGTCGCCGCGCGAGCTCGAGGTGCAAGGCCAGCCCCAACATGAACTCGCAAGCCAAGCTCGTGGCCAGCACGGCCGGCGTGGGTCGGGTGATCTCCAACATCACCAACACCAGCTCGAGCGCGAGCAAGGTCGGGGCCAGGGGGACGAGGCGCGCCCGCAAGAACTCGGCGTGCCGCGAGAAGGCCAGCACCCAGGTCGCCAAGTAGACCGCGAGCGGCAAGCTCCACAGCCAAGGCCCCGGCGAGAGGTCCGTGCTGATGTGCACGGTCAGCGCCAAGGACAAGGCCGCGACCAAGCTCGAATGGAACAGCCAGGGGAGGGCTTCGCGGACACCGACGCGGGGCGCTCGCGCGGGGGCGATCGGAGCGGCCGCCGGCGGCGCGCGGAAGGCCGCGAAGAGGGCCAGTCCAGTGAGCGCGAGCAGTCCAGTCCGCCACAGCCACCAACTCGGCGTACTCCCGAGCCAGGGATCCAAGACGAAGGGAAAGAGCAGTAAGGCGGCGAAGCTGCCGATGTTCGAGGCCGCGTAGAGTCGGTAGGGGGCGTCGAGGCCGAGCGCGACGTGACGGCGCGACCAAAGGGGCGTCGACAGACCCAAGGCAAAGGCGGGCAGGCCCATGTACAGGCCCAAGGGGATCCACAGCGAGGCCAGGTCACTCGCGTCGCGGGTGGCCTCGGACTCGAAGGCCACCTGAGGGTCGGCGACGAAGACCAGGGCCGACGCGGCCAGCAAGGCGCTCGCGTAGACCCAGCCGAGGGCGCGCGGCGAGAGTCGGCGGCTCAGGGCGTGCGCGCCGAGGTAGGCCGCGAGCAAGGCGAGCTGAAAAAAGGCCGAGACCCCGTTCCACACCGCCGGCGTGCCGCCGAGGCGCGGCAAGGCGAGCTTGGCCACCAAGGGCTGCGCGCAAAACAGCCCGAAGGCCGCGAGCCCGACCGCGAGGGCATGAAGCCGCGCGGCGCTGCGATCGCGGGGCGAGGGCGCCGACATGGCGGCTCTCGTCGCCTACACGCCGGAGAAGTCGAACCAGGTCTTGAGCTTTTGCAAGCCGCCGATGTCGTTCGTCTTGATCTTGCCGCGCGCGATGTCGATGGGGCCGGGGAGTTTCCCGCGCAGCACCATGTTGGCGAAGATCTTCGAGGTCGTCTTCAAGATGATGTCGGCCTGGTCGATCGTCTTGCCGGGCTCGACCACGCAGCTGTCGCCGTCGACCTTGACGGTGTACTTGTGCGAGTCGATCGAGAAGTAGTAGCTGGTCGGCTTGTCCGCGGCGCCCTTTTTATAGCGCCCGGCCATCTGCTCGAAGATCTGGGTGATTTCGTCGGCCATCGTTTCTCCTCGCCGCCTACATGCGGCACTCGATCACCATCGCGGTGATGTTGTCGGTTCCGCCCGCCGCGTTGGCGCCGTCGATCAGAGCCGAGACCGCCGCCTCGAGGTCGTCGTGTTTGGACAAGATCTCGAGGATCTCGGGGTCGCTGAGCATTCCGGACAGACCGTCCGAGCACAGCAAGAAGCGGCTTTGATCCTTGATCTCGACGCGGTTGAGATCGACGACGACCGTGTCGCGCATCCCGAGCGCGCGGGTGATGACGTTCTTGTGCGGGAAGGCCTGGGCCTCCTCTTCGGTCATGTCGGGGCGCGCGTCTTTGTAGTCCTCGAGCAGACTGTGGTCGCGCGTGACCTGTTGGATCTTTCCGCCTTGGACGACGTAGGCGCGCGAGTCACCGACGTGCGCGACGTAGCAGGTGTTGCCCGCGATCAAGGCGCCGACGAGGGTCGTGCCCATGCCGCGCAGCGAGGGGTCCGACTGCGCCATCTGAAAGATCCGCAAGTTGGCCAAGCGGATCGACGCGACGAGTCGGTTCTCGACGTAGGTGAGGTTGTGGTCGTAGCGGTAGGGCCAAGTCGCGTCTTGGTCTTTGGAGTGCTTGTAGAACTCCCCCATGACCTCGGCCGAAAGTTGGCTGGCCACCTCGCCACAGGCGTGGCCGCCCATGCCGTCGGCGACCATGAACACCTGCTCGTCTTCGATGAGGGCGAAGTAGTCCTCGTTATGAGTCCTCTTCATCCCCACGTCGGTCTTGGCCGCGTAGCGGATCCGCACGGTTCGCGCATCGTAGCGTCGGCGCAGTCCCCCGCAAAGCGCCGAAGGGCGTGGATTTGGCCCGAAATCCAGCTATGATGAGAAAAGGCTGAACACTTGACACTTGCTCAGTGTTCGGCGAAGCTGCGGCCACGTGGCCCGAGTGACCGCCTCCCTGCTGATCGTCGGCGACGAGCTCTTGGCGGGGGACATCCTCGACTCGAACGCGCAGCGCCTCGCACGAGCTCTGCGGCGTTGGGGCGTCGAGTTGGTCCGCAAGGTCACCGTACGCGACCGTATGGAGGAGCTGGTGCCCGCGTTCCACGCGGCGACCGAGTTCGACCTATGCCTCGTCAGCGGCGGTCTCGGGCCCACGACGGACGATCTGACGGCCGCGGCGCTCGCACGCGCGGCGGGGGTCGAGCTGGTGCGCGATCTCGAGGTCGTGGAGCAGCTTCGGCGTCGGTTCGCGCGCTACCTCGAAGAGCACGCGGCGCGCTTTGGCCGGGCTTCGGCCGACGCCCTGATCGAGGCCAACTTGCGCCAAGCAGATCTGCCCGCCGGTGCCGAGCGCCTCGACAACCCCGTCGGCACTGCGCCCGGATTCGCGCTCGACCTCGTCGCACCTTCGGGATCGAGCTGCTGGGTCGCGTGCATGCCCGGCGTGCCCCTGGAGCTCGAGCAGATCTTGGGCGCCGAGATCGGCCCGCGCCTGCGCGCGCGCTTCGGCCTCGAGCGAACGCCTCGACGGGTCTACCGGGTGCTGGGCGACGGCGAGTCCTCGATCCAAAACCGGCTGCGCCCCTTGCTCGCGCGCATCGAGCAGGACCCGGCGCTGCGCGGGGTGATGCTTCACTACCGCGCGCACACGCCCGAGATCTTGCTGACCTTCGAGGCCCTTCCCCACGGGAGTGACGAGGCCGGCCAGCCCCTGCGCGCGAGCGCCGAGGCCCTGTGCGCGCTCGACGAGCCGCTCATCGAGATCCTCGGCGACGAGCTCTACGCGATCTCGGGGCGGCCCTTGGCGACCCTGGTCGTCGAAGCGCTCGACGCCGCCGGGCTTCGCGTGGCGACGGCCGAGTCCTGCACCGGCGGGGGACTCGGCGCGATGATCACCGAGGTCCCCGGCAGCTCCTCGGTCTTCGCGGGCGGGGTCATCGCCTACGCCAACGAGGTCAAGGTCGGCCGCTTGGCCGTGAGCCCCGAGAGCCTCGAGCGCGAGGGCGCGGTGAGCGAGACGGTGGCGCGGCAGATGGCCGCGGGCGCTTGCGAGGCGATCGGCAGCGATCTCGGGATCGGCATCACCGGCATCGCGGGTCCCGGCGGGGGCACGGCGGACAAGCCGGTCGGCACCGTCCATGTCGCCTTGCACTGGGCGAACCCGCCGGCGGCCGCACATGATCCGAGCCAGAGCACGAGCCACAAAAGCGTCCATCGACGCCTTCGTTTGCGAGGAAAGCGTGGCACTGTACGGAGGTCCGCTTCGGTGTGGGCCCTCCACATGATCTGGCAAGAACTCCTCGCCGCGGGACTGGCCCAACGCGAAGACCCTCACCCCGAAGCACACTGATCTGATTTCAACCCACGGCGCGCACGCTGCACCCGACAAAGAGACGAACAAAGGAACACGACCATGGCCAAAGAGCAGCCCAATCCCAAAGCCCAGCGCGACAGCGCCATCGACCTCGCCCTCGCCACCATCGAAAAACAGTTCGGCAAGGGCTCCATCATGCGGCTCAGCCAAGACGGCAAGCTGCCCCAACAAGAGGTCCCCGTGGTGCCCACCGGCTGCCTCGGCCTGGACATCGCCTTGGGGATCGGCGGTCTTCCGCGCGGTCGTATCGTCGAGATCTACGGCCCGGAGTCCTCGGGTAAGACGACCTTGACCCTGCACGCGGTGGCCGAGGCCCAAAAGCAAGGCGGCGTGTGTGCCTTCATCGACGCCGAGCACGCCCTCGACGTCTCCTACGCGCGCCGGATCGGCGTGAAGACCGAAGACCTGCTCATCTCTCAGCCCGACTACGGCGAGCAGGCCCTCGAGATCTGCGACATGCTGGTGCGCTCGGGCGCCATCGACGTGGTGGTGGTCGACTCCGTCGCCGCCTTGACCCCCAAAGCCGAGCTCGAAGGCGACATGGGCGACAGCCATGTCGGCTTGCAGGCCCGCTTGATGAGCCAGGCCCTGCGCAAGCTCACCGCCTCGGTCTCGCGCAGCCGCACGATGGTCATCTTCATCAACCAGCTGCGCATGAAGATCGGCGTGATGTTCGGCAGCCCCGAGACCACCACCGGTGGTAACGCGCTCAAGTTCTACTCTTCGGTGCGCCTGGACATCCGCCGCATCGGTGCACTCAAGCAAGGCGACAAGGTCGTCGGCAACCGCACCCGCGTCAAAGTCGTCAAGAACAAGATGGCGCCGCCCTTCCGCGAGATCGAGTTCGACATCCAGTACGGCGAGGGCGTGAGCCACGAGGGCCTGCTGATCGACCTCGGCGTCGCCGCGGGTGTCGTCGACAAGGCGGGCGCGTGGCTCTCCTACAAGGGCGAGCGCGTCGGCCAAGGCCGCGAGAACGCCAAGGACTTCCTCAAGGCCAACCCCGACATGGCGGCCTCCATCGAGGCCGAGGTGCTCGAGAAAAACGGCGTGGCGCGCAGCGTCGCGGCCCGCAGTCCGCGGGTCGACGCGAGCAACGCGGCCGAGTCCGGGGCGACCCCGGTGGCCAAGCCCGAGCCCAAGGCCAAGTCCAAGGGGCGTTCGCGGCTGCGCTCCTAGGCGAGCGAGTTTTCCTTCAACCCTCCTTCACGCGAAAGCCCGGGCCAATGGTGGTCCGGGCTTTCTCGTAGGGGCCGGCCGTAGACTCAGCCGAGCAGCGCTTCGATCGCCGCGTCGACGCGCGCCGCCTCGATGATCTCGATGCCCGCGGGGGCCTCGGCCTTGCGCTCACGGCGACGGGGGACCAGCGCGCGCGAAAAGCCCAGGCGGGCGGCCTCGTTGAGGCGGGCGCCCAAGCGGGGCACGGCTCGCAGTTCGCCGGTCAGCCCGATCTCGCCGAGCACCACGGTCGCGGGCGGCAAGGCGCGACGCATATGGCTCGAGGCCACGGCCATGAGTACGGCCAGGTCCGCGGCGGGCTCACGCAGCCGGATCCCGCCGGCGACGTTCACGAAGACGTCTTGGTCGAGCACGAACATGCCCGCGTGGCGGTCGAGCACGGCCAACAACATGGCCAAGCGGGCCGGGTCGGCGCCCACGCAGGTGCGTCGCGGGCTGCCGCCGGGGCTTTGGCCCAAAAGCGCTTGCACCTCGAGCAACAAGGGACGCGAGCCCTCGAGGGTCGCGGTCACACAGCTTCCCGGCACGGCGCCGCGACCGTCGGACAAGAAGGCCTCCGAGGGGTTTTCGATCTCGAGCAGGCCTTCGCCGCCCATCTCGAAGACGCCGAGCTCTTGGGTGCTGCCAAAGCGGTTCTTGGTCGCGCGCAGCAGGCGGGTCGCCCGCTCGTCATCGCCCTCGAAGCTGAGCACTGCGTCGACCATGTGCTCGAGCAAGCGCGGCCCGGCCAGCTGTCCTTCTTTGGTGACATGGCCGACGACGACCACCGGCACGTCCTCGCGCTTGGCGAAGCTGGTCAGCTGGGCCGTGACCGAGCGGATCTGCGTCACGTTGCCGGGCAGGCCCTCGTGGGCCTCGCTAAAGACCGTCTGGATCGAGTCGACGATCAGCACGGCCGGCCGTTGCTCGAGGGCCGACTCCAAGATCGCCTCGACCCGGGTTTCGGCCATCAACAAGAGCTCGGGGGCCGAGGCGCCGAGGCGTACGGCCCGCGAGGCGACCTGCCCGACCGACTCCTCGCCGCTGGCGTAGAGCACCGGCCCCACGCCGCGGGCGAGCCGGGCGCAAGCTTGCAGCAACAAGGTGCTCTTGCCGATCCCGGGCGGTCCGCCGAGCAAGACCACCGATCCGGGGACCAGCCCACCGCCGAGGACCCGGTCGAACTCACCGATCCCCGTCGACAGGCGCTGCAGCTGCTCGGCGCGGGCTAGGGCCTCGTTCGCGGGGACCGCTCGCGCCTTGGCCGTGCGCGAGAGCTGGACGCGATCGGGCGTCGAAGGCTCGGCCGCATGCTCTTGAATCGTGTTCCAGGCGCCGCAGGAGGGGCAGCGCCCGAACCAACCGGTGGTCTCGGCCCCGCACTCCGTGCAGAACCAAGAGGACTTTTGCTTGCTTCGCTTGGCCTTCGCCATCGGGGAGAGGATCGGCCGTGGCGGGCGAGCCTTGCACCCGAGGGTACTAAAAGCGGATGCCGACTTGGGCCTGGACGGCCTGGGCCGCGGTGGCGTCGCCCGCTTCGTCGAGCAAGCTGCCGTCGTTCTCGTCGATCAGGCGCGCGTTGAAGGCGCCGAAGGGGAAGAGCACGCCGTACTGCAGCTGCACGAAGATCGGCTCGTTGGCGTCGTGGTAGCGCAGCGCGCCGTCGATCTCGATGCCGTAGTTGAGCTTGTTGCCCGGGGTTTGGATCCGCTGGTGGGCCAAGGCGTACTCGATGTCGAGGCGCGCGGAGAAGTTGCCCTTGAAAAAGTGGTAGGCGGCCCAGGGGCGGAAGTAGGCGGCGTTCGAGGCCGTGCCCATGAGCTCTTTGAACAAGAGGAGATCTTGGGCGTAGGCCGGGTTGAAGCGGAAGGCCGTCAGGGTCTGCGGATCTTGGCTGATCTCGGCCAAGGGGTTGCGCGCGTCGTAACCCAAGCTGGGCTGGTCGTCGCCGAGGGCGAAGCCGTGGTCGAAGCCGATGTGCAAGTCGTCGTCGAACAAGCCGTACTTGAACTCGAGGGCGTAGCCGAACTGCGCGAGCCGGCTGGTCTGCAGGTCGCTCGCCGGCAAGGTCGGCAGGTCGTCGACGTCGGTCTCGAAGTTGGCGTGGTCGAACTTGCCGAAGACGCCGGCCATCTCGAGCTCGACGCGCATGGTTCGCCAGTTCACCCGCAGCCAGATATCCGGCGTGGCCACGATGGCCTTACGGATCACCAGGTTCTCGCTGTAGTCGTTGAGCGCGTCGACGCCCTCGTCGAGCTGGTCGACGGTGTACGAGGGGGCGTAGAGCGCCCGGTCGAGGGTCTGCGTGCGCAGGGCCGCCATCGCCCCGTAGTTGACGACGGGGCCGCCCATCGAGAGCTTGCGGCGCAACATCGAAGGATCGTCGCGGCGCTCGATGCCCAAGCGGATCTGGTGGACGTTGTCGTACTGCTCGACCGAGAAGGCGTTGGCCACGTTGGCCCCCGAGTCCCAGTCGACGCCCAAAAGCTGGGCCGAGGTCGGGCCCGAGGCCGCCCAGTCGTAGGCGAAAAAGACGTGGTGGCGCTGGCGGGCGTCCTTGCCGAAGTCGTAGCCGACCTGCACCGAGTCGATCGAGTCGCCGTAGTCGGTGTCGACTTGGCGGATGATGTCGTCGCGCTGGCCACGGTA
Source organism: Polyangia bacterium (assembly GCA_030431075.1). Classification (GTDB taxonomy): domain Bacteria; phylum Myxococcota_A; class Polyangia; order Nannocystales; family Nannocystaceae; genus JAUIJR01. The sequence continues at coordinate 8,985 of JAUIJR010000194.1, forward strand.
GATGCCGTTGCCGTCGTTGAAGACCATCCCCATGCCCCACTGCAAGGGCATGCGACCGAACTTGAGGTCGAGGCCCCAGCCGAACTTGGCGTGACCCCAAGCCCGCTTGACGGTGATGGAGTCGCTAAAGCTGTTGATGCCGCTGATGGGGGCGGTGGCCGTGCGCGAAAAGAGGGTCATCCCCGCGTTGGGGCCCCCGTACTCGGGCGTGCTGCCCAACACGAGGTTGTCGAGCAGGTCCAAGGTCGCGTGCACGCGGATGGTGTCGGTGACGTGGATCGTGGGATCCAAGCGCAGCCGCATGTTGGCGGTGCCAAAGCCGGGCTTGCGGTTCGAGCAGCGGTTGGCCGCACGGTTGTTGCCCTGCTTGCGAATCTGGCAGGCCGCGTCGTTGAGGCGCGCGGCGTCGGGATTGCCGGCGACCTCCTCGTTCATCAGCGAGGGGGGGACGAAAAAGTCGGTCGCGCCCAGCTGGGTGTCGCTGCCCGGCAGGCCCAAGGTCAGGTTGTTGAAGTAGTCCGCGCGCAGGCGCAGGTAGCCGTGGATCTCGAAGGCCTGGAGGCGTCGGTCACGGGCGGGCTGCGCCGGGATCGGCTGGATGGGCGCGAGCGACTGCTTGTCTTTGGGGGCCTCTTCGGCCGGGCCGTCTTTGTCGTCACCGGGGGGGC
>JAUIJR010000713.1 GCA_030431075.1 Polyangia bacterium
CGGGTCCTCTTCGACCGGGTCCTCTTCGACCGGGTCTTCTTCGACCGGGTCTTCTTCGCCGGTGGGCCCGCCCTCGTCCGCGACCAGCTCACCTTCGTCGGCGAGCGCTTCGCCTTCGTCGACCAGCGCCTCGCCTTCGTCGACCAGCGCCTCGCCCTCGTCGGCACCCGTCGCGGCGGTGGCGTCCCCATCCGCGCCGGCGGCGATGGCGTCACCTGCGTCCGAAGCCTTCGCCGTCGCGGCCTCGCCTTGGGCCGCGCTCGCCTGTTGTCCACCGGCGTCGCCGCCTCGGTTCATCATGAACCAGGCCCCGCCACCGAGGGCGCCGAGCAACAAGACGACGAGCGCCACCTTGCCTCCGCCGCCTTTGGACTCGATCGCGTCGAAGTCCTCGTCGGCCAAAGCGGTCGGCACGACCAGGGCGCTCGGGAGTTCTTCTTCGAGGGTGGGTCGCTCCGCCCGCAGCGCGGGTTCGGCTGCGGCCGCGCTCTCGTTGCCGTCGTTGGCCGCGGCCACCAAGGCCGGACCGAGATCCATGGTCGCGCGTGTCGAGGTCTCGTCACCGATCAGCAGCTGGTAGTCGCCGATCTGGATCAGGTCCCCTTCGTGGATGATCGACGCGCTCTCGACGACGGCGCCGTTGACTCGCACGCCGTTGTAGCTCTGCAGATCCTCGAGGACCCAGCCGTCATCCGAGGGCAAAAGGCGAAGGTGCTTGCGCGAGATGTTCTGCTCGGGCAGCTGGATGGTGTTACCTTCCTCACGTCCGATCGTGACGGCGCCTTCACCCAAGGGAAAGACCGTGGTCGAGCCCTCGTAATCTTCAATGATGAGGCGCAGGCCCATCCGAAGAACAAGGATGGCAAGGGGCGAGGAAGCCCGTCAAGGCATCACGGTGTCAGAACGCGAGCGGCCACTTCCGAGCGCCGCGCGACTTGCGCGCTTTCGGCTCGGTGGGCGAGGATCTCACTGAGGGGGTACACGCCCACCCCCTCGGCGTAGGCCTCCTCGAGCCCTTCTTCGAGCACGGCGGCCAGCTGCGGCGAGGGATGACCGATCGCCACGATCGGCTCCGACTTTGCGCGCGCGATGGCCTCGCGCAAGGAGGCGCGCATGGCCGCCGGGTCCGGGTCGTGGTCCAAGAAGACCTGTCGCTCGCCGCTGAGCACCCCCGCGCGGCGCGCTGCGTCCGCAGCGACACTTTCGGCCGTGGTGCGCGAGTCCAAAAAGAGCAGCTCCCGCTCGGCCACCCACGCGGCCACGACGTCCATGGCCGCCGGATCCGCGCTCAGGCGCGAGCCCATGTGGTTGTTCACCCCGATGGCCGCCGGGACGCGGGCGTAGGCGGCCTCGAGCTTGGCCCGCCACAGCGCGGGGCCGTCGTCGACGCGCATGAAGCTCTCCTTCGCCTCGTCGCCCCGCTGCATCTGGGCCGCGTCCAGGGGCTCCATCGGCATGTGCAACCAGATCTCGCGGTAGCGACGGGGGTCCTCGCGCAATCGCAGCTGGGCCCCGGCCGCAAACTCCGAGCCGGGCAGGATCGAAAAGGTCAGCGGGTAGCGCAGGGCTTGCAGCTCGGCGTGCGCGTGGAGCTCACGCCCGACGTCGTCGATCACGATCGCCAGATGTCCGTGCGCCTTGGCCCAAGGCAAGCTCCGGTCCCCGTGGGTCGCCCGCCACGCCTCGACGTCGCGGCGGATCCACGCGGCCTTGCGCTCGGCCACCGCGACCGCTTCCTCGTCTTCGACGGGCGGCGCGGGCGTCTCGCGCCCGAACCACAAGGCCGTGGCCGCGACCAAGACCCAC
>JAUIJR010000195.1 GCA_030431075.1 Polyangia bacterium
CGGCCCGACCGGAGACGAATTTCGTCCCCGAACCCGAAGAGGACGAGGTCCGCAAACCCGACTCGACCCTGCCCCCGATTCCGAGCTTCCCTTTGGTGGCCGAGAGCGAAGACGGGGCGGCTGCGGATCTGGTCGCCGGCGTGCCCGAGGACTCCGGCCCGCACCTCGCCGGCAACTTGCTCGACCTCACGGCCGACGCCGACCCGTCCGACTCGACCCCGGGCATGCGCCCGCCCCCACCGCCGACCCCCGCGGCCGAGGACATCGACGACGACGACCTCGATCGCAGCTTCGACAACCTGACCATCGACACCGCGGCGCTGGCCGAGCCTTCACCCGCCTTCGGAGATCCGCTGGGTGCGCTCGCCCGCAAGACGCAGGACATCATCGATGAGCCAGACGGCGCGCGGGCACGCGACGATCACACCGAGCCCTACGGCGGTGACGAAGTCGAGGACGGACGTCGACGCACGCAGCCTTACTTCACGCCCCCCCCGCGCGGCGGCGACGCGGACGGCGACGCCGGCGAGAGCGATGCACCCGAGGGATCTTCGTGGAGCGTCAGCACCAAGAAGATCACCTTGGTCGACGGCAAAGTCGCGCCGCCCCCGGGAACGGGTCGCGCCGCCGCCTCGGGATCCTTCTTGTCGCGTTCGGGCATCGAGAAGGGCAAGCCACCGCCCGAGCGCGAAGGCGACGCCGAGCCCGAGGCCGAAGACGGCGCCGAGACCGAGGGCGAAAGCAGCGAGAGCCAGAATCTCGCGCCAGACGAAAGTGGCGAGAGCGCCCTCGACACACTCACGAATCGGGCCATCGAGGACATGCGTCGCCTCGAGGAAGCCGTTGCCCAGCACGCGGGCGGCGGCGAGCCGGTGCGCGAAGACGAGGAGGGGAGCGTCGAGGTCCGCACGAGTGTGCCGGCCGAGGAGTCGGGCAACGCGGTCGCGCTCGGCTCGACACCCACCTTGCGACGGATCGGCGACGCCCCGCCGCCCGGGCGTTACGCCCCCGCGGCTTCGACCCGGCCCCCGACCAGCCGCCCACCAGATTCGCGCCCGCCGAGCTCGCGACCGAGCGCCCCTCCACCTTCGCGCCGCCCGGCCTCCGAAAACTCTGGCGCCGGTCTCAGCGCGACCATGCGCTCGCCTTCGCCCCTGCGTCCACGGGACGTCGATGGTCCGCGGGAGGCCTCGGGCTGGGTTTGGGTCCTCGGAGTGATGGCCGTCGCGGCCGTCGTGGGCATCTTCATCATGGACCAGCCGGCTCCGCCCACGCCGAGCGCGGGCGCGGATGATGCGGGCGAACTCTCGACCGACGAAGCACCGACCCCCGCGGATGACGAGGCCGGAGAAGAGGGCGGCGAAGTCGAAAGCGTCGCAACCACGCCCCTTTCCCAAGAAGAAGTCCCCGAGGCCCTCGAGCGAGCCCAAACGCAGTACCAAGCGCGGCAGGTCACGGCGGCCAAGCGCGAGGTCGAGCGGATCTTGGCCGTCGCCCCCGACAACGCCGACGCGCTCGTCTTGCTCTCCAACATCCTGGTTGAAGAAGGCGAGATCGACGAGGCCCTCGCGCCGGTGCGTCGCGCCATCTTGGTCGACCCGGAGCATGCGGGTGCCCAGCTGACCATGGGCGTGATTCGTCAAGAGCGCGGCAACCTCAGCGGTGCCCTCGATGCCTACTCGCGCTACCTCGAGGCCGAGCCCGAGGGCAAATACGCCGAGAGCATCAAAAAAGAGGTCGAGCGCTTGCGCCGACGACTTCGCGAGCAAGGCTGAAGGCGAGAGCATGGCGCGGGAGCATCGGGTCTTGGCCCTGGAGTCGTCGTGCGATGAGACGGCCTGCGCCATCGTCGAGGGCCGCCGCGTTTTGGCTTCGGTCGTCGCCAGCCAGATCGAAACGCATGCGCCTTTTGGTGGCGTCGTGCCCGAACTTGCCAGTCGCGCGCATCTCGACGCGGCGACGGTCGTCACCCGCGCGGCGCTCGATCGAGCCGAGATGAGCCTCGACGAGATCGACGCCCTCGCGGTGACCCACGGCCCGGGTCTGATCGGCGCGCTTTTGGTCGGCGTTCAGATGGCAAAGGGCTTGGCCTTGGCCACCGCCAAACCCCTGCTCGGCATCCACCACATGGAAGGTCATCTTTTCTCGACGGGGCTCATCGACGCCGAGCACGAAGGCCCGACCTTCGCCCCGCACTTGGCCCTGCTCGTATCGGGCGGACACACCGAGCTGGTCGAAGTTCGCGGACTCGGCAAGTACCGAAGGATCGGCGGCACGCGGGACGATGCCGTCGGCGAGGCCTACGACAAAGTCGCCAAGATGCTCGGCTTGGGCTACCCCGGTGGCCCGGTCGTCGACCGCTTGGCCCAAGCGGGTCGCGGCGATGCCGTCGCCTTCCCCCGGGCGATGATCGACAGCGACGACGACGACTTCAGCTTCGCGGGGCTCAAGACCGCCGTCGCCGTCCACCTCGAGCGCGAAGGCCTGCCCAAAACGCGGCCGGCCCTCGAAGATCTCTGCGCGAGCTTTCAAGCTGCGGTCGTCGAAGTGCTCGCGCACAAGACCTTGCGGGCCCGACGTCGCAGCGGGCTGAACCGCTTGTGTGTGGTCGGCGGCGCGGCTGCCAACTCCGGCTTGCGGGCAGCGCTCGCCGAGGCGGCGGTGTCCGAGGGCTTCGACTTCGTGCCCGCCCCCCTTCGCTACTGCGGTGACAATGCAGCGATGATCGCCGCGGCCGCCAGCGCGCGCCTCGACGCCGGCGCCGAGGCGAGGCTCGAGCTCTTCTCCCATCGCAGTTTGGACGCCGTCGGCCTTTGAGGATCACCATGCCGGTGAGTCTCGACGCGATCCCCAGTCCCCGTGAGCTCCTGGCCAAGCACGGCCTTTCGCCGCGCAAGTCCTGGGGCCAGAACTTTTTGCACGATCGCGGGATCCATGCCCACATCGTCCGTGCGTCCAAGGCGGCCCCCGGCGCGCGCGTACTCGAGATCGGCGCGGGACTCGGCACTTTGACCGCGCACCTGCTGGCGACCGGCGCCTTCGTGCACGCGATCGAGCGCGATCGAGATCTGTGCACCGTCTTGCGAGCCGAGCTCGGCCACCTCGAGCGCTTCGAACTCTTCGAGGCCGACGCCGTTCGATTCGACTACGCGCAGATCGAGCGCGAGCACGGTCAGCGTCCGACCATCGTGGGGAACTTGCCCTACCAGCTCACCGGGCCCCTGCTCTTCGCTTTGCTCGAGCGACACACGGCCACGGACACCTGGGTGGTGATGGTGCAGCGTGAAGTCGCCGACCGGATCGCCTCGCCGCCCGGCTCCCGACGCTATGGGGGAATCTCGGCTGCGCTCGGGCGCCTGCGTGCGATCACCAAGGTCTGCGACGCGCCGCCGGGCTGCTTCTTGCCGCCGCCACGCGTGGACTCGGCCGTCATCGCGTTGACGCCCTTGCCCACGCCGCGCGGGGAGGTCGGGGATCCCAAGGGCTACTTGGCCCTCGTGCGTGCCGCCTTCTCGCAGCGGCGCAAAACCCTGCTAAACAGCCTGAGCACTTTGGCTCCCAAAGATCAGGTGCGGGCTTGGTGCGAGGTGGCGGGTGTGGATCCAAAGCTCCGGGCCGAGGCGCTCGGGCCAGAAGCCTTTGCGGCCCTGCAGCGCGCGCGCGAGTCCGAGGATGCCTGAGCTCCCCGAGGTCGAAAGCGTGCGTCGCGGCCTGGCGCGTGCCGGTCTCGAAGCTGCGGTCGCCAAGGTGGAGCGATCATCGTTCGCGCTTCGCACGGGCGCGCACTGGGCCAAGCGGCTCGAGCGTGTACGCCGACTCCAAGGCTGCCGGCCCGCGAGCGTCGACCGTCGCGGCAAGTACTTGCTTTGGGAATTCCTGCGCCCCGGCGAAGGCAGTTGGACGCTCTTGGTCCACCTCGGGATGAGCGGTCGATGCACGGTGCACCCGGCCGAGACTCCGAAGGCCGCGCATACGCATCTGCGCTTGCGCTTTGAAGACGGCCGCGTCTTCGACTTCGTCGACCCCCGACGTTTTGGCGGTCTGCGATGCGACACGCGCTCGGCCCTCGAGACCTCGGCGCCCCTGGCCGAGCTTGGGCCCGAGCCTTGGTCGCCCGAGTTCAGCGCCGAGGCTTTGCACGCGCGCTTGCATCGAAGCCGTCGCGCCTTGCGAGACGCACTTTTGGATCAGCGGGTCGTCGCGGGGATCGGCAACATCTACGCCTCGGAGATCTGCGCGCGCGCCGGGATCGACCCGCGCGTCGCGTGCTCGCGTCTTCGACCCTCGGCTTGGGCGAGGGTGCACGGGGAGACCCGCCGCTGTTTGCGCGACGCGATCTCTCGCGGCGGCACGACCTTGCGCGACTATCGAAACATCGAGGGGGGACGAGGTCGCAATCAGCGCGCCTTGTGGGTCTATGGGCGGAGCGGTCAGCCCTGCGCTCGCTGCGAAAGTCCCGTGAGCAGCGAGATCTTGCAGGGCAGGGCCCTATTTTGGTGCCCGAGCTGCCAGGCGCGACCGCGCGGTCGCTGGGTCGTCTAGGTGTGAGCCATCACACAACTTACTTGCCTCGGCTATAGATCCTGTCATCAAAAGCAGGCGTTCCTGACGCGCGCATGGCATCGATCGCCATTCGACCGCGCCTCGGTGGCTGGGCCCGCCGGCCCGGCTTGTCGCGCACCGCCTTCGCCTCGCAAGATGGACGAGGCTCGCAAGCGCGGGCCAGCGTGATGGCGGTCGACGACGAGAACGCGGTACTTGCCGCCAAAGAAGATCCGCGGGCCGACGAGGCGTTGATGACCGCCTTTCGCGAGGGTGACGCCGACGCCTTTCAGATCTTGGTGCTTCGCCACCGCCGATCGATCTTCAACTTCCTGCTGCGCAGCGTGCATCGAAAGGCACGCGCCGAAGAGCTCATGCAGGAGGTCTTCTTGCGCGTGATCCGGGCGAAGGATCGCTACCAGCAGACGGCCAAGTTCACGACCTGGCTTTTCACCATCGCGCGCAACTTGTGTGTCGACGAGGCGCGTCGGCAACGCTTTCGGCGACACGCCTCGCTCGAGCAAAAGCGCGGCTCGGACGGCGGCGGTCCTTCGATCTTGGATGTCACGGCGGACCTGAGCCCCGGGGTCGACCAGCTCAGTCGCGGGCCGGAGCTCCAGCGCCGGATGCATCTCGCCATCGAAGCGCTGCCCGACGAACAACGAGAGGTCTTCTTGATGCGGCAGTTCGGCGGCCTCTCCTTCAAAGACATCGGCGAAGCCGTCGGCGCGCCCGAGAACACGGTCAAGTCGCGCATGCGATATGCGCTCGAGAAGATGCGCACCGAGCTCGCAGATCTGGATCCCCGGGTCGCCAGCGAGGACGCACCCGCCAAAAAGGAGGGGGCCCATGGCTGAGCCCGACGCATTCGATCCCACGCAGCTCGATGCCATCGAAGATGCGCTCGAGGGTCTCGAAGAACTCGAGGATCTCGAGAGCTTGGGCCTCGACGCGGCGAGCACCGAGCGCCTCGGCGCCTACCGAGAGATCCTCGTCCAGTCGCGAGAGGCCTTCCCCATGGAGTCCCCCGGTGATGCCGGTATGGCAAGCTTGATGGCCGCCGCCCGGCAAAGCGTGGCGGAGTCCACCGCCACCGCCGCGACGAACTCGGGCGCGAAGCCGGCCCCCAGCTGGGCGCGTTGGCTTCCCTTCATCGCGCTTGCGGGGGCGACGGCGGCGGTCTTGCTGGTGATCCGGCCCCCGGCGAGCGCCCCTGGCCTACAGACGGTCGCCGAGGCCGATGCCGGCGATGCCCAGGCGGATGCCGCCAAGGCCAAGGAGGAGGTCGCGGCGAGCGAAGTCGTCGACAAATCGGATCGAGACGGATCGAAGGTCGCATCGGGGAGCCCATCGGGCACGAGCGAGGACACCCCCCTCGAGGCGAAGACCCCGGCCGCAAGCGCCGAAGGGCCTCCCCTGCCCACCGAGGCCAGCTCCGGCGCCCGCAAGGCGAAGCAAAAGGCCACGACCAAGAAGAAGTCGAGCGGCGCGGTCGAGACCGAACCCGCCGTCGAGTCGGTCACCGACAAGGAGATCGCGTGGGATCAGCTGATGCGGGCCCACAGTCTGCGCCGCAAAGGCCAGTGTTCGAGCGCGCGCTCTTTGTACGCGGGCTTGTTGGATGCGGCCTTGCCGGCGAACGTCCGCGCGCAGGCCGAGGCGGGCACCGGACTTTGCCGCGAGTACGAGGGCAAGGAATCGTCGGGTGCCGCGAACTTCTCCCGCGCCCGCGAGATCTTGCGGGACATCGACGGCTGGATCGCGGCCGAGCGCGAGGAGATGCGCGCCCTGGGCACGGTCCCCAAGCGCGCCAAGAAGTCGTCGGCCGAGCGAATGCCGAGCCCCGTCGACGCCTTCGACAACTGAGTTGGGGTCGCGCCCGTGACTCAGGGGCGCTCGGGTACGGCGAGCGCGTCGCGTGCGGCCCGAAGCTGCCCCGCCGCGTTGACCCGCAAGCGAAGCGCTTCGGCGCGCGGGCGACCTCCGGCCCGGCGGGCCGCGGCGGCGTAGGCGGCGGCGGCTTTGCGATCCAATTCACGCAGTCCGACCGTCAAGCTGTGGCCCATGGCCACCAGCCGAGCCCGAAGCTTGCTGCGCAGGGCCGCCTCGCCTTGCTTGGCGGCCGCGGCACTCTCGTTGATCCATCGCCCGAACTCCTCGCCACTGGCCAGCGCACGCAGGTGGCCTTGTAGCCACGGTCGGGCATGGTCGGCCGCGAGCTCGAAGAGGCGGGCGTCTTCGGGGCCGCCGCGCTGATTGGCCAGCTCGTGGACGCACGCGGCGAGCTCACGATCCAGACGACGCGCGAGGTAGTCGAGGTCCCCCGCATGGGGCCGGCCTTCGACCCGCCCTTCGCCGACCTCGGCGATGCCCATGGCCAAGATCTCCCGCATCAGAAGGCCATCGAGTTGACCGAAGCGCTCGGCCAAGGCGTCGCCGAAGCTCTGCAGCGCGACCCGCAAGCTTCGTAGGCTCGGGCTCGCCTCGCGGCCGCGTTGAGCCCGGCCCTCCAAGACCTGGGCCGCCGCCTCGACGCCTTCGAGCGCGGCCGCCAAGGATGCATCGACGCGGCGCCGGACCACGGCGTCCTTGAGCGAGCGGGCCTTGGCCAAGAAGTGCCGCTCGAGCGCGGCCTCGACCGGCTCCATGGGATTGGCGCCGCCGCGAGACTCGACGCGATGGGCCAAGGCTTCGGTCGCGCAAAAGGGCACGACGTCGACGAGGACTTCGCCGAGTCGCTCGCGCAGGTAGCCGGTCAACTCCTCGATCTCGCCTGCTTCGAGAATGTCGGCCTTGTTCAGAATCCCGAGCACTTGGCGGCCGTCCCCGCGCAGCTCTTCGAGCATCGCTCGTTCCGAGTCCGCCGCTCCACGCGTGGCCGAGAAGATCCAAACGATCGCGTCCGCCTCGGCCAAGAACTCGCGCGCCACCTGCTCGTGGTAGGGGTCGAGGGCGTTGAGACCCGGGGTATCGACGACGGTCGCGTCGCCAAAGCCGGCGTCGCCCCGTTCGATCTCCACGTGTCGGATCTCCCCGGCCGCCGCCTCGTCGAGCCCCTCGAGATAGGCCGGCACCTGGGCGACGTCGACGTGATCGATCCGTCCTTCGCGGCGGTGAACCCGGGCGTGCCCTTGGCCGCCGCGGCGAAAGACGTTGATGGTGCAGGTCGTCGGCAGCGCGCCCATGGGCGCGAGCTTGCGGCCGAGCCACGCGTTCACGAAGGTGCTCTTGCCCGCCGAGAACTCACCCATGATGGCGATGGTCAAGGGACGCGCGAGTCGCTCGCGCGCGGCGATCGAAGCCTCGAGGGCCTCGGCCAAACCCTCGACCGGCACCCCCGAAAGTTGCTGCGGCAAGGAGCCCAAGCGCTCGGTGATCGCGGCCAGTGTCGACTCGAGGCGGCCGTCCGCGGGAAAGGGCGCTTCGCGCTCGAGGGCTTGGCGCGCCAACTCGAAATCGGGGTCCTCGACGAGGGCATCGACGAAGGCGGCGTGCGCTTGGACCTCTTCTCCGCGGCGCGAGGCGGCGCGACCTTCGAGATAGGCGCGCCGCGAGGCCAGAGTCTGGGCGACCAGGTCGACCCGCCGCAGGGGCGAACACTCGTCAGGCCCGGCCGGGCCGGCTGGCGCGGGGGGCAGGCGAAAGCGTCCCTCGGCGTCGAGCGCTTCGGCCGCGACGGCGTCCTTGGCCAGCGCCCGCAACAAGATCGCCTCGGGGGTCGAGTCTTGGCCCAGGGCATCGACGCAGGCGTCGAAGGCCCCGAGGCGCAGCCCAACGAAAGCGAGCTCTCGCACCCGAAGTTGGTGGCTCAGGTCTGCACTTTGCTGCAAAGACTCGAGCAAGGCGTCGATCACCGCCTTCGACTCGCTCGCGGGCATGGAACGATCTGCCCGCGGCCCCAGCTTGGCCAAGGCCCAAAGGCGCAGGCGCTCGCCCTCACTGGGGGCCTCGCGTAGCCAAGCCGTCGCTGCGTCGAGGGCCCGCGCGGCGTCCTCTTTCGAGCGACCCATGCATGCGAGCGCCAAGCGGACGTCCTCACGAGAGGGCTGGCGCGCGTCGATCGACACGAGCTCGAGGGCGCCACCGTACTCCCCGCGGGCCGCGAGCACGCGCGCTCGGATGGAACGGTAGGCGGGGGGCACTCCGCTGATCTCACCGGGTGGACACAGCTCGGCACTGAGCGCGTCGGCATCGTCGAGGCGATCGAGAGCGAGCCATGCGTCCAAGGTCCAAAGGTCGACGCGTTCGGCGAGGCGGCCCTCGTCTCGGTCTTCATCCCCGGCCCGGATCCGTTGCGCCTCTTCGATCGCGCGCGCGACCTTGTCGGGCTGCCCCGCGAGGGCCCAGGCCCGGGCGGAGAGCAGCGCATGCAAGCGAGCGAAGCCCGGCACCAGATGCCTCGAGAGCTCATCGTCTTTGGCCCGGGCGCGTCGCAGCTCGTCGCGGGCAGCCGCGCTTCGGCCGGCCTCGAGCTCGCGCAGGGCCAAGACGAGCCGGCTGGCCGCGCGCGGGGGATCGCCGATCTTCAGCAGCGCCTCCGGCAGCGGGCCTTGGGCCACGGGGTCTTCGATCAAGCGGGCGTGCGTCCAGACCAGGGCGGCCAAGTCGGCGCGTAGCTTCGGCGGCAGGGCGTCTTCGGCCGGGGTCTCGCTCGTGCGCTGCAGCGCCTCGAAGAGCTCGTCGAAACCCTCCGCTCCCCACTGGGTGAGCAAGCCATCGAGTCGCTCGCGAGCCGCCGCCGGGACGCGCTCGCTTTCGGAGATGTCGTCGACCATCTCGCCGACCCTTCGGACCAGGCCGCCGATCGCGTCGCCGATCTTCAGATCCCCAAATCGCGCACCCAGATCTCCCCACGCACGTCGGGCCTTGAAGGCGCCGCCTTGGGGGCTCGAGGCCTCGGGCTCGGGCCCTTGGTCTTTGCGCTCGTCGTCGTCCTCGCGGTTCATGGGCCTCAGTGCAAGACGGTGGGTTCGGGAGCGCTGGGCATCTCCATGACCTCGAGGGCGCCGAGGACAC
>JAUIJR010000196.1 GCA_030431075.1 Polyangia bacterium
GCTCGCCGACCCGCTGCAGATCCTCGAGGCAGCCCTCGCCATCGTCGTGGAACATCTTGCGGCTGGCCGCCGCGACGCGATCGCCCAGCTCGCGCGCCGCGTCCATGTCTCCGGCCGCCCCCGTCGCGACGGCGACGCCCGTGCCGCCCTGGCCCGTCGCCCCCGTCGCCTGACCCGTACCCCCTTGCCCGCTGGCCCCCGTGGCCATCACCGGCGCACAAGCCGGCGCGCTCGCCTCACACTCACACTCGCAAGGCGGGCAAGTCGGCGCACCATCCCGCGCTTGGGGATCACACGCGGCGAGGGCGAACAAAGAACACGCGAGAGCGAGGGGGCGCATGCCCCTAGCCTACGCGGAGTCGGCCAAAGATGCGTGCTCGGATGTCGCCTCGTGCTCTCGCAACCAGTCCGTCGCCTGGCGCAAAGCCTCGCGCGCGTCGCCCTCGTAAATATCTCCATGCGTGGGGATGATGCGATCGAAGTCCCAGTTCAACACCTGCGCGACGACGGGCGCTTGGGCGGCGGGATCTTTGGTGAACCACTTGCGCCAGGGGCGACTTTGGCGAAGACCTCTATACAAGCCGAGCGCGCGCCAGGCCCAACGAGCGATGCGACGCGGCTCTTCGACGACGTTCATGACGAAGTCGCAGACGATCAGACTGCGACTTTGCCGATGCAAAAAGAGGGTCTCTCGCAAGCGCGCATTGCCGGGGATGAAGCGCTGATCGAGATCCCCGCCCCACGCGAGCTCGGCCGGCTCGTTCGGCAAGTCGTGCAGGCCATCGCTGCGCATACCCTTGGCCGCCAGCTTGTCGCCGAGGCCCGGCGAGACCCAGACCTCGGCCTCGGGCCAGCGCGCCCGCGCCTCGTCGAGCCAAAGGTAGTGCGCCTGGTTGGGCGCCACGATGTAGGCCACCTCGCCGATCTCCGCGATCGCCTTTGCCAGTTCGTCATCGATCGACACCGGCGAATGGACCCAAAGTCGCCCCGCCCCCGGCCCGACCGAGAGCCGCACGATCGTCATCCGATTGCGAAAGTGCACCCCATACAGGTAGCGATGCTGTTCGACGGCCCACAAGGACGCGTCAACGGACTCGATCTGGTGCGGAAGCGGTGGCGGCGGCGTGGGCATGGCGGACTCGCCGGTGCATGAAGCAAGGGGCGTGCCGAGACTGTACCTCTACCGCCCCCTCCGGCAGACCTCTGTCCGAGGACGAGTGGACGCCGCACCGCGCCCGACTAGGGCAGGTAGTCGAGCACGTACGAGCCAGGTCCGCCGTCGACGAAGACGAAGTTGTTCCCCGGGCCGACGGCGACGTCGAGCGTGGCTGCGGCGACGCCACCGCCGACTGCGCTTCCCGACGCACAGCCGAGTTCGGATCCCGAGCTACACGCGCCCGACCTGACGTACATGTCGGGGACGAATTCGGTCGAGCGCGCATCGAAGGATGCGGTGCCCGAAGCGGAAGGATTGACGAGAAAGACCGCCTCCGCACCGAGGGCCGGGCCCCCTTGGCATGAGCCGCTGGTCGACCCCAGGCTTCCGCTCGAGAGTCCCCAGACCGTTCCCCCTCCCGAGATGTCCAGCGGAACGTCTCCACCGAGGGAAAAGCAGGCGTCGGGCACGGCCGACTCGAGTCGAATGGCCAGCTCAAAGTCTCCGATGTCGGAAGCGCTCGCTCCATCGACCGTCACGTAGAAGGTCAACGGCGTCGAAGTTCCGAAGCGGTGGAGCCAGACTCGACTCCCCTTCCCCGTCGTGGGGTTCGCATCGTCGTTGCAAAGGCCCGCGCCACCACACGCCAGGCTCACCGTCAGCTGTGTGTCGACGGCAGACGCGAGGGTGCTCAGCTCGACGTCCCAGGTCCCGGCGGGAATTTGAAACTCGAAGCTCAGGTCTCGCCCCCCGCCCCCCGACGCACAACCGGTCGCCGGCTCGGCGAGGTCGTCGAAGTCGCCCAAAGTCCCACAGTAGGAGACCAAGCCCGGCGTCAACGCGAAGGCAGAGGTCCCACTGCAGGCGTCCGCACCATACTGGACAGCCGGAAGGCACGACGGACTGCCGTCTCCGTCTCCGTCTCCGTCTCCGTCTCCGTCGCCGTCTCCATCTCCATCTCCATCTCCATCTCCATCTCCATCTCCATCTCCATCTCCATCTCCATCTCCATCCCCATCCCCATCTCCGTCACCATCCCCGTCGCCGTCTCCATCCCCATCGCCATCTCCGTCGCCATCGCCATCTCCGTCTCCATCGCCGTCCCCGTCTCCATCGCCATCTCCGTCTCCATCGCCATCTCCGTCTCCATCGCCATTTCCGTCTCCATCTCCGTCTCCATCCCCTGTCGAACTCGCCGACGCGGTCTCCGCCTCTACCGTCGTACCGGCCTCTTCTTCGGTCTCACTGCTCGTTTCGCTTCCAATCGGCGTCGTGCAGCTTGGCGCCAGTACGGCGATGAACAACGCGGTTGTCGAAGAGACGCGAAACACAGACCACTCACCGATTGGAGGAACAAACGCGAAGCACTGCTCGCCGAACGCGGGCGGGTCCCGGCGGTCGATTGTAGCTGCACCCGACCCGGGGAGCCGGGTCGCTAGGGCGCGCTGTCATAAACTTGCTCGAAGACGCGTCTCTCGGCCTCGACGCCGATTCTCCGCGGGGTGTCGGCGTCCCCGATTCGCTCGACGACACCGTCTCGGATCAGCTCGAGCAAGGCCGGGCCGGGTCCCGCGAGTACGAAACTCATCTGGTCCTGGGAGTCCAAGCCTACAAATCGGCACCTTCGCTCGCGCTCTCGACATAGCGCGTTCAAAAAGTCGACGACGGCCACGACGTCGAACCAGTCCCCGAGGTCCCTCGCCGCAAAAACATGGCGCTTGCCGTCCATGTACGCGATGAGCTCGTAGTCCTCCTCGGGGTCGATCTTTTCGAGCGAGTCATCGAGCCGCGGTGCTCGTTCTTCGAAGACCACGCCTTGAAGGTCCTCGCCCACGAGCTGTGCGAGTTCACGAAGAAGTCCGTCATGCCGATTCGGAAACATCCCCGTCTCCGTGTCGAAGCCATGGACGTTCCCCCTGGCGATCATGAGGCTCAGGGCATCGCTCGGGGACTCGTCATTGCCCATGAGACCGAGTTCGCGGTCTTCTTCACCGAGGGTTGCCGTCATCCCCAGGGCATCGAGACGGGAGGCCAGCGCCTCGATCTCGGCTGGAGTCATCTCGGCTTTGGGCGGCACACCCGAGGCCGGACCCGCCTGTGAAGCGGGCTCGCGGGCTTCGGTTTCGACCCGGACCCGGGCGAGGCGCTCACATTCGGCTTCACCGAGTGGCTGGCAGTGACGCGCGACGAAGGCTCGCACCCTGGGGTCGGCCTTCTTGGCAATGCGTCCGAGCAAGCTCTTTCGAAGGGGTCCCTGCGGCTGCTGGTGTTCGAAGATCTCCATGACGGCCCCCACCGCCTCGGGCTCATCGTATTGGGCCAGGACGTAGGCGACCCGATGGGTGTGAGTCCCCCACCCCTCCGACTTGGACACGGCAACGGCGGCGCCGGGAACTCGTGGATCTAGAGGCTCTGGCCTTGGGTACAAGCTCGTGTACCAAGTGACCAGCGGCCTGGCGGGCGCGTCTGCCCGAAGAAAGTGCTCGACGGTGGTGGGGTCGTCGCAGTGCTCCAACGAGGCCCAAAAGAACTCCCGGGCGGCGGGCTCTGAAGCTTCGAGGCTCATCTTTCGCAGCCACGCGCAGTGACTCCCCCTCGTGCAGTGCTTGGCGCGTGCACCGTCGTAGGCCCGCACCAGCTCACTGGCGGTGGCTCCGGCCCCCGCCGCCGACTGCACGGCGCGCTCGAGTCGCTGCCTCATCTTTGGATCTCCAAAGCAGATCTGGTCCGCGACCATCGCCTGCGGCGGCGACTCCGCCCAGGGCTTCGACGCCTCCTCGACGGTCCCCGGCAAGGGCTTCGAGTAGCGCGGTGGCAACGCAGCCGCCGTGCTCTCGAGCTCCGCGTACGAAAACTCGGCCTCCCACGCCGGACGTGCCTTCGCTACCCCCGGCTCCGCCTTCGAATGAGAGGCAGCAGCTTCCTCACTCCCGCGCTGACAAGCCGCGCCCCAACACAAAAGCGCCCAAGTTCCGGTCCAAACCAACGCCCGTCCCATTCACCAAAGAGTGGCACAAGCGGCGATGCTTGGGGCGGAGCTTCGGGTATGCGCCGTAGCTCCCAGCTGCGCCCCACCCCGAACGGAAACGGGCACCTCCGAAGAGACACCCGTTCGCGGCCCGAACACCTTCGCCTCAGATCATTCCGCCCATGTCGGGAGCGCTCCACAACGCGGCACAGACCCGCGCATGGAGGTCCGACTACGGCCGCGAGATGAACACCGCGACATCCAGACCCGGCGAACCCTCGCAGCTAGCGATGTCCACGGTCCCGTCCCCGTTGAAGTCGGCGAAGGCCGTCTCGTCGGCTGGCGACAGGTCCTCGAAGTCGATGACCATGGCCGCGGCCTCGTCGAAAGCTCGTGCGGAGGTCCCTGGCAAGAGAAGCAGCGAGTTCTCTGCCTTCAGCAGCATGTCTGGGATTCCATCCCCCGTCAGATCGGCCAGCTGCCCTCCACCAATTCGTCCGCTGGGACCAAGTGGCGTGGAGAGCGACTGCAGCTCGCCCACCAAAGGCCCGTTCGCTACCTCCTGCGCCCAGCGAACGATGAACGCTCCTTCGGGATCGAGCTGGTAGAGCTCGTCGCGGCCGTCGTCGTCCAGGTCACCGACCTGGGCTCTTGCAGCCCCGTAGGGCGAGAGAATCCCGGCTGTTTCCGCCGCCGACGGCACCCGGATGCTCAAGCTTCCGTCGCCGTTGTTTGGAACGAGCACGCAAAAAGCGGAGGGCGTACCTCTAAGCGATGCACTCGTCGGGCACCCCACGAAGTCGTCGGCACCGTCTCCGTCGACGTCGGCCGCCACGATCCAGGTTGGCCACAAACTGAGGTCCGGTGGCAGCGGCGCCGTCACCCTCACGAAGTCGAGTCCCTCTCGGGTGAGCCGCAGCTCCATCGAAGGGCCCGCTGCGCCGAGGAGGTCGTCCACTCCATCCGAGTCCAAATCCGCTTGTACGGCGTAGTTGTTTGCGTCGCTCCCCCAGTCGGCAAGGGCTTGGCGTTGATGCACGACCGCGAGCGAAGGTGGCAGGGCCGTCACCTCGAGCGTGCTGCGCTCGGCGCCGCTCCCAATGTCGAGGCACTCCCCGATCCAGGTGACGGTCGCGCCAGGCGAACGCCGCACAGGAACGCGCGTCCCAAAGCAGTTGAAGTCTCCGTCGACGAGATGCGACTCGAAGCCTCCGGCGCCGTCGTTCACGAGTATGAAGCTTCGCCACGAAGTCCCGCCAAGGCTGATGTCCACGTCGCCATCCGCCTCGAAGTCGGTCAGCAGCAAGTCGTTGCAGCCCAACCCGAAGGATCCCCCCACCGCTCGGTCGTAGCAGTTTCCGAAGAGCAGAATCCCGCCGGGGCAAGGATCGCCGTCGCCGTCTCCATCGCCATCCCCGTCTCCGTCTCCATCGCCGTCGCCATCTCCATCTCCGTCTCCGTCTCCATCACCATCTCCTGTCGAAGTTCCCGACCCAGTCTCAGCCTCTACCGTAGTTCCGGCCTCATCATCGGTCCCGCTACTCGTGTCGTTCCCAGCCGGTGTCGAACAGCCTTGCCCCAAGACCGTGATGAACAGCAGGGTTGTCGATGACTCTCGGACCACGGGCTACTCACAGATTGGAGGAACAGACGCGAAGTGCACTTCACCGAACGCTTGCAGGTCGCCGCTGTCGATTGTAGCCGCACCCGCCCATCCGGCGCTCTCATCGAGCGTAAATACGTCCGCGGGGTCGACGCCGGCCACGATGGATTCGTCTATCAGCCGCTCGTCCCAAGCGTAGACGTAGGCAATGGGACCGGCCGCGTTTTCGTCCATGAGCATCGACGCCCAGAAGGCCGGGGCCTCGGCGCTGCCCACCGGAAACGCAGGCCAAGCGCCACTGACCAGGGGCCCCGCGGCGAGGTTCCCTTCGATGATGAGTTCCTGCGCTAGCGACAAGCGGGTCTCCGAGCTCTGAGATGTCCAGGCATCGGAGGCCAGACTGGCGTAGACGACACGATAGCCGCGCCGCACGTACTCCTGTGTCAGTGCGTCCGCACCGTCTCGGACGACCGGGACCGTTCCCTCAAGGTGTTCAAAGAACCACAAGTCGCCCTGCGCCAAGACACCCTCCATCTCGACGACAACGGTTCGCGGGCCCGCTACGCAGGGCAAGTCGCGACCAGGCTCAAACCCTGGCGGTGGCCCGCCGGGACATGCGCAAAGGACCATGAGGAGCGACCCGACTAGACCCTGGATCGCGGGACGATAGGGGCTATGGGGCACAGCTGGCCTCCTCCCACGCAAGGGCGCAAGACAACGCCGAGAATGCTCGCTGCCGGCTCGGCCTCTGATCCGCGGCAAGCCCCGCCCACATCGCGGGCGCCGGGTCGTTGGCCCGAAGTAGTGACTGTTCGTAGATGACTAGCATGTCGCCCAAAGAAATCTCTCTTCCCGGTTGGTTGAACAGAGCCCAGAGCAAGCGCAGAGCATCCCCCTCCGTCTTCCGGTCGTCACAAGATCCGCTCGGACAGCTGCAGTTGTCTCGGAAGTACGACGCGCCAAATCGCGGGTCCGAAGTCGCCCCGCTGGGGAAGAGCCCGAGGTCGACCTCGTCGTAGTCGTAGAAGAACTCCGGAGTCCCACCCGCAGATCCCTGTTTGTAGTACTTGAAGAGGGCGTTGTCGTAGTCGGCACCCAAGTCGCCTTCCATCGCTTGGGTCCAGCTGCGGTTGAACGCCAACGCAGCCATGAAGTGCGCCCAAGCCTCGCCAAGCGCGGGCGCCCGCAACTCTGCGGAAAAGAGCGCGTGGGACCCGGATATGAAGCCTGTTGGCCCGGATGACGACGGACAGAGGGGGTCATTGATTGAATAGTCGGCCCCGGCACCTACACTGCTGTGGCTACCGACCCAAACGTGCCCGGCCTCGTGTGCGACGAGGAAGCGCCGTTCCAGCGCTTCAAAGCCGAAAGTGCTCCAGGCCCCTGCGGTTCCGAAAGCACTCGTCCCCAGAACATCTCCGATCCAGATCTCCTGTGTCAGGGTCTGACCGATACCGGGGCGAGGGGGGTTTTGACCCGCAGCGAGTAGCTCAAGCTCCCACCGCTGGAACGCGGTGACAAACGCCGATAGGGCCTTCGTGCGCGCATCAACCAGCGGGATCACATGTTCGATGGCGCTAGACAGGTCAGAACCGGTAGCCACAACGATATCGGCAATCAAATCTCCGTCGGTGGCAGGATCTCCCACGCTCGTCGTGCCAGGAACTGGAGCTCCCGCGGACGTCCACCTGCCGGCCTGCTGCCAGGCCCCGTCCTGTTCAATGAGCTTGACAAACGCCCGAGTCCTCCACACCCGCCCCTGAAATGACAGCTCCACGTCGTTCCAGACCCGCAGGGTAAAGGGCGGGCTCGGAAGATCCTCCGCGAGTACGCAGCCCCGCATCTGATCGAGGCGCCCGCTCGATACCGCTACGCCGGAAACGAGCACCGTGTAGTACGCGCCGAACGCTGGGTAGTCCGGGCCGAGCTCCGAGTCGGTTCCGGCGTCGTCATCCGCGTAGTCGCCCCGCCAACTGACGCAGATGCCGGAGGAACGCACGTTGTCGTCAGGTGTACCCGAAGCGAGCTGAAAGACTGGAACCGGACCCGTCGGGCTGCTGTTGTCGTGAACGCCTAGATAGTCGCCGCCATCGAAAGTAGTTGCCCACTGAGTTTGGTCGTAGACCCATAGCTGGCCCCCTTGGCGGTGGGCGAACAGGGGCGCAGCGTACACGCGGTAGGCATCTCCCCCACCGGGCTCGCTCACGTACACGTACGCTTTGATGACCGAGCTCGCCTCGCTCGGCTCCGAGAACGCTTCAATGGGGACGTCCGCCGCAAAGCCGACCCCATCCCAGACGCTCGAGCTTGGCAAGGGGTACTCGAACTTCTGTACACGGCCCGCGTGATGGAGTTCGACGACCGCGATGGCGTCAAAGAGGGTCGATGTCTGGCCCGCGAGCACGCCCTCGACATGAATCGAGGTACCGGCGACCGGAGCGCTGAAGTCCTGTGACCAGCCTAAGCTGAGCGGGATGGGGGTCATCCCCTCGGCGCAGTCCACTACGACGCGGCATGCCTCCGTCCCATCTGCCCCGAGGCACTGGCAGATACCGGTCTCCTGGCTGCACACGAAGTCATCACATGAGCCAAGTTCGGCGTCATCGCACTGCCTGGCCTCGACGGCCGGGGTAGCCCCTCCCCCCTCGGGATCACAGGCCAGCCCAAGTAGGGGCGCAGCGTACAGCAAACAACCGGAAAGCATCCGCGTCGGGTTCATCAGAAGCACATTCCCCACTGCTCGTCACAGGTATGCGTTGGGTCGCAACACGCAACGTCGTCTACGCACCAAAATCCGGATTGATATTTCTGCGCACAGGCTGACGTGCAGATGAACTCCGTCGGCCACGCGCTGACGACGAGTGCGAGACAGTGCAGCCCTTCTGCGCAATCGGTACTGCGCTCGCAAGGGTCCCCCTGCATCCCAGGCTGATCTCCGTCTCCGTCGCCATCTCCGTCGCCGTCGCCGTCGCCATCTCCGTCTCCGTCGCCATCGCCATCTCCATCTCCATCTCCATCGCCATCTCCATCGCCATCTCCGTCTCCGTCGCCATCTCCATCTCCATCTCCATCTCCATCGCCACCTCCGTCGCCATCTCCGCCACCGGTGTCATCCCACGTACCAGTTCCTGCCTCGGACGCCGTCGTTGCGTCACTGCCGGAAGTCGCCCCGGTCGAACTGGTTTCACCGCCGCCGTCGGCTTCTGTGCCGCCTGCTGTGCTTGCGTCCTCGGCTTCGTCCGATGGCGAGCCGAACGAGCGGTCGCCACAGCCGAAGCTGGCGACCAGGAGCACAGCACCATAGAGACTACGCACGCGCGAAAATGATATCAGCCGGATACGCCAGGCGAGAACTATCACCCCTCTTCGATGAATCGAGCGAGTGAGGGGTCGCAGGACAACGGGCGGACGTGGCCCCATTCGAACGGCGGCGGCGACGTTGCGTCGGCTGATCGGGTACGTCCGGCCCAGATCGGCCAGAACAACGGGGGGGGGCGGCAGACCAGTCCAGCGCGAGTGCGCGGGTGCGCGGGTGCGCGGGTGCGCGGGTGCGCGGGTGCGTCTCCAGCCGGAAGCCCGAGCCCTTCGCCCACGCCAAACAAAAAAGGGCGCCTCCGAAGAGACGCCCCCTTTCGTCGGTCCGAAGACCTTCGCCTTACATCATTCCGCCCATGTCCGGAGCGGCCGGGGCGGGCGCTTCCTTCTTGGGCTTTTCGGCGATCATGGCTTCGGTGGTGAGCATCATGCTGGCGACCGAGGCGGCGTTTTGGAGGGCGGTGCGGACCACCTTGGTGGGGTCGATGACGCCCATCTT
>JAUIJR010000714.1 GCA_030431075.1 Polyangia bacterium
GCAGCCGCGCTGTCGAGGTCGCCGCGATTGAGCTGCAAGTCGGCCAAGGCGGTGCGCGCCTCGGCGTTGCGCGGGGCCGCCTCGAGGGTCGCGGCGTAGGCTCGCTCCGCCGCCTCGAGCTTGCCGCGCCGGCGATAGCTGTCTCCGAGCGCGAGCAGGGCGGCGGCGCCGTCGGCCCCGAGCTTGGCCGCCCGGCGGGCCGCCGTCTCGGCCGCTTCGAGGTCTCCGTCCATGAACGCGACCTCGGAAAGCTCGGTCAACAGCTCGATGTCGCGGTTGCTGTGAAGGTCGAGGGCCTTTTCCAAGGTGGCGACGGCCGCGTCGTAGTCGCGGGCACCGACCTGGGCGCGGGCCAGGGCCAAGTAGCGCTCCGGGTCCTCGGGGAACAAGGCGACCAGGTCGCGATGCACCGAGGCCGCGGCCGCGTGGTCGCTCTTCTTGGTGGAGATGGCGGCCAAGAACAAGCCGGCCTCCAAGGCGCGCTCCCGGTCTTCGCCGCTGAGCTCCTCGCGGGCCGTGCGGACGTACATGTCGCGCCGGGCCGCGCACACGGCGTTGCAGGGGCTGATGCTCGGCTGCACCAACTCGACGAGGCGGGTCCGGGCCTCCTCGCGCAACAAGGCGTGCTCGGGGCCGGTCGCTGCCCGGCGGACGTCTTCCCAGGCGTCGATGGTCTCGCCGTCACCGGAGCGTCGCTGCTCGGTCAACAAGGTCGCGCGCAGTCGAAGGTAGTTCGGATCTTTGGGGCGCGAGCGCAGGGCTTTTTCGATCTCTTCGCGGGCTTGGCGGGCGAGGTTGCGATCGCTACGCGCGTGGCCGCTGAGGATCTCGGCATGGCGCGCGTGCCCTTCGTGGGAGGGGCGCACCAGCTTGGGCAACATGGCCCACTGGGCCAGGGCCTGTTCGCGCTGCCCCATCTCGTAGAGCTGCTCGCCATAGGCGATGCGGGCCTCCGGGTCGCGCGACTTCGCGGAGACCAAGCGCTTGGCGATCTCGAGCGCCTTTTGGTGCTCGCCCTCGCCATTGTAGAAGTCGAGCAGCAAGAGCAAGGTGTGGGCGTTGCGACCGGCGCGGGACTCGATCTCCCCGACGATCTGCATGCCCGTCTCGCGCTCGCCGTTGGTGAGCAGGCGACGGGCCATCTCGAGTCCGAGCTGAACCTCTTCGGCGCTGCGGCCCGAGAGCTCTTGGTACTGCTCGAGGGCGGCCTCGGCCTCGCCCTCGGCCTCGAGCGCGCCGATCAGCGCAGCCCGGGCCTCGGTGTCACGGGCGTCCAGCTCGATGGCTTTTTTCCAGGCCTCGATGGCGTCCAGACCGGCCGCATTGCGGGCCGCCGCGAGGGCCTTCCAGGCCTCGGCGTCTTTGGCGTGCGCGGGCGTCTCCAACCATGCCTCGACTTTGGCCGCGAGCACCTCGCCGCTCGCGTCGCGGCGGTGGACCTCCATGAGCATCTCCCACCAGCGCGCGCGCTCGCTGCTGCGGCCGTGTTCCGCGTCGCGCAGCAGGCCCCACAAGAGCTCGCTCGCCCCGTCGAGGTCGCGGTTTTCGGCGCGCGAACGGGCCCGCTCGGCGATCAGTTCGTCGCGTCGCGCCCCGCGGGCCTTGTCGGCGGCTCGCGCCCATGCGGCGTCGGCCGTTTTCGCGTCTTTGGCCGCCGTCGCGGCCCGAGCGAGGCGGACTTGGGCTTGGCTGTCGTCGGGCGCCTCGGTGGCCATCGTCTCGGCGATGGCGAGGGCCTCGGCGCTCAGGTTGCCGCGGTCGGCCAGCTCGTAGGCGCGAAG
>JAUIJR010000197.1 GCA_030431075.1 Polyangia bacterium
CCCGCACGCGGCCAAGGAGCTCGACGACACGGTGATGGCGCGCCTCGAGCGGGAGTACGCCCGGCCGGAGGTCGTCGCCATCGGCGAGACCGGCTTGGACTATTACTACGACTACTCGCCGCGCGAGGTGCAGCGCGAAGCGCTCGTGCGCCAAGCCACACTCGCCCGCGAGCTCGACGCGCCCTTGGTGCTGCACATCCGAGACGCCCACGCCGAGGCCCTCGAGATCCTGCGCGCGCACCCGGGTCGCAGCGAAGCCCCCGGCGTCGTCCACTGCTTCACCGGCAACCCCGAGCAGGCGCGGGCCTGGCTCGACTTGGGCTACGACCTCAGTTTTTCGGGCATCGCCACCTTCAACACCGCGGCCGAGCTGCGCGAGGCGGCCCGCTTGTGTCCCGAAGCGCGAATCCACGTCGAGACGGACGCGCCCTTTTTGGCGCCGGTCCCGGTCCGCGGTCGTCCGAACCGCCCCGCGAACGTGGCCTTTACCTGCGCCGCGTTGGCCGCGGAGCGCGGCGTCTCGGCCCAGGATTTGGCTGCGCAATGCGCGCGGAACACGCGGCGACTCTTCGGCCTCGGCGAGGCTTGACCCTCGGGGGGCCCTCCCCCATGATGCGCCTCCCCATCACCCCGGGCCACGGTGGCTTCGGGATGCGCTGGGAGGAGACATCAAGATGAACACGAAAATGGGCCTGTTGGCCAAGAAGCTCGGCATGACCGAGTACTTCCTCGAGGATGGCACCCGCATCCCCGTCACCGTCCTCGCCGCCAAGGGCAACGTAGTCACCGCGCATCGCACCGAAGAGCGCGACGGCTACCTGGCCTTGCAGATCGGCTTCGACGAGCAAAAAGCTTCCCGTAAGAACAAGCCGGAGCTCGGCCACCTCAAGAAGAGCGAAGTGACCCCCAAGCGCGTCATTCGTGAACTTCGCGTCGAGGCCGCCGAGCTCGAGGCCCACCCCATCGGTTCGGAGATCCCCATGAGCATCTTCGAGGCCGGCACCAAGATCGACGTCACCGGCACCTCCAAAGGTAAGGGCTTCCAGGGCGTCATGAAGCGCCACAACTTCCGCGGTGAGAAAGCCTCCCACGGTCAGCACGAGGTCTACCGCCACGGCGGTTCGATCGGCTGTCGCTTGACCCCCGGTCGCGTCCTCCCCGGCAAGAAGATGGCCGGCCAGATGGGCAACGAGCGCGTCACCGTGCAAAACCTCGAGATCGCCCGCGTCATGGACGAGCAAGGCGTGCTCTTGGTCCGTGGCCCGGTCCCCGGTGCCAAGAACGGCTACGTGGTCATCCGCCACGCCATCAAGCCGCCGCGCGCCAAGAAGAACTAGGCGACACGCCTGGAGCGCACGCCCCCGCGGTCACGGACCGTCGGGGGCGTTCTCATTTTCCTCCCCTCCCCTCTGCTAGATTCGACGAAGGCCCATGGCCCGATCCTCCCGCGGACTCTCCGACAAGGCGCAACGCCACGACCCCGCCTACCTGCGGGCGAAAAAGGAGAACTACGCCGGCCGTGCGGTCTACAAGCTCCAAGAGCTCGACCAAAAGTTCCGCCTGTTCAAGCGCGGCCGCTCGGTGCTCGACCTCGGCTGCTGGCCCGGCTCGTGGTTGCAGTACGTGGTCGAACGCGTCGGCGAAGAGACGACCATCGTCGGCGTCGACATCAAAGAGGTCGAAGTCGAGCTGCCGAGCTTCGTGCAGACCTTCGTTGGGGACGTCTACAAGCTCAAGCCCGAGGGCTTTCGCAAGCGCTTCGGCGAGTTCGACGTCGTCATCTCGGACATGGCCCCGAACACGACGGGCGAGGTCGTCGGCGATGTCTTTCGCAGCGAAGAGCTCTTCTTGCGCGCCCTCGAGATCGCCAGCGGCACCTTGCGCACGGGCGGACACTTCGCGGCCAAGGTCTTCCAAGGCGAGCGCTTCCCCGAGCTGATCGAGGCGGTCAAGGCCAACTTCTCCGAGGCCAAGAGCTTCCACACCAAGAACACGCGCAGCGGCAGCCGCGAGCGCTACATCGTCGGCCGCGGCCTGCGGGCCTCGGTGGCCAAAGCGCGTGTGAGCGACGAGGGCTGAGTCTGCGCTTGGTAGACTCGGGCGTGGCTCGAACAGCTCGGCGCACGCTCGCCTTCGCCGTCTCGTTGGGGGCGGGGCTGTTCGGCGCGTCGGCGGCCGAGGCCGCGATTCCGACCTGTCCCCCGCCGCCCTCGCACGCGGCCGAGCTCGCCCCCGCGGACGCCGACTTGGCGGCCCACTTCGAGCCGACCTTGTTCGACGCGGGCCCCACCGGAAAGGGGCTGGCGCGCCTGGTCGGGCTGGACTTGCAGCTCGGCGATCTCCTGGCCCTGCAGCGACGTTGTTTCGCCACGGCCACCCGCATCAGCGTCGCGGGGGCCGACGCGGAGTTCGTATGGCTGATCGAGGGCCCGGGCGCCGGCAGCGAGGCCACGGTGGACTGCTACGCGGATTGGCGGCGGCGAAGGGAGCGTGGGCAGATTCCGTGGGCCAGCCCCCCGCGCGAAGGGGCCGGGGCCTGCTTCGTCTCGCGTCGCGGTGCCGCCGACGGACCCTGGCAAGCGAGCGCGGGGCCCAACCACTTCATCGTGGCCAGCGCCAAGTGGGCCGACACCGCCGAGAGCGCGCTGGCCGATCCACAGCGGGCGGGCAGCGACGCGCGCCCGCGCAGCGATGTGCTCGAAGCCCTCGGCATGGTCGCCAAGGCCCCGCATGCCTTCGCCGGGAGCTTTCACCGGCCCGACACCATGGTCGAGCCCGGTCCGTGGAAGTCCACGGTGCGAAACCTGGCCGTGAGCTTGGAGGTCGGGCAAAGCGGCGAGCTCAGCGTGCTCACGCAGATCGAGACGCGGGACTTCGGAGACTCGGTGGTCGCCGCCTTGCGCCAAGCCGTCCCCACCTGGACCGCCCGTGCACACGAGCTCGGCTTGCCGGGCTGGGTCGTCGCCCAGCTCGGTCTCGAGACCCAAGGCAAGATGGTGCGCCTGCGTTGGACGGCGAGCCCCAAGCAGCTGCACGAGCTCGGTGAGGCCCTCGCCCACGAGGGTCGCGGCGGCGGCCTTTTTTGAGCTGGAGCTCGCGCTCCCAACCTAGAAGGGATCGAGCAGGTCGCCGGGCTTGCCGGTCTTCTTTTTGGTCGGAACCGGTGGCGTCGCGTCGGCCGAGGGGTTGAATGCCGGCTCGGGCTTGGGCTCGGGCTTGGGCTCGGGTGCCGTCGGCTGTGGCGCGGGCGTGGGCGCCGAAGTGGGCTGCGGCTTGGGCTCTGCTTTGGCCTCGGGTCGCGTGGGATCCGGCTTGAGCCCCGGCAAGTCGTAGGCCGAGACCTCTTTCTCGCGCTCGCGGGGCTTGGGCGTCCGGCGCGAGTTGGTCTCGGGCTCCGCGCTTTTTTCGAGCTCTTTGACAAAGTGTTTGTCCCGCGAGGGGATGAACTCCATCTCGAGGTCTTCGTAGCCCTCGGCGCGCAAGATGAACTTGTGCATCTCCTTGGACTTCTCGACCGAGACGCCCTCGGCGGTGTTCGTCATGCCGTAGATGCCGTCGTCCACGGCATCGACGACCTTGGCGTCCACGTTCGTCTTGATGGTGAGGAGCACGGTCGGCGTCTCGGGCGCGAGCTGCTTGACGTGCTCGGGCGTCGGGATGGGTGCGGCCACGGGTGGCGCGACCGCGGCCGTACCGGCCGTCGCGGCCGTCGCTCCGGGCGCCATCGCGGCCGCGTCCTCGGCCGTCCCCGCGTCACGCGTGAGCAGATATGCCGTCGCGCCACCGCCGGCTGCGACCAGCAGGCCCAAGAGCACCAACAAGGGCGCTTTGGAGCGCGCCGCCTCGTCGACCGGGGCCCAGGTACCGCCGCCACCGACCGGGTAGCCCGTCGCGCCGGGCATCTCCGAGAGCGTGGGTGCGGTCGAACCATTGAACTGCATCGCGCCAGAGACGGGCGCGGCGCTCAGGTCCTCGGCCACGACGGCCACCGGCGCGGCGCCGCTGCCGACGGCTTGGATGGCGACGGCCATCTCGTTCATCGAGCCGAAGCGCAGCTCCCGATCCTTTTGCATCGCCTTGAGGATGATCGCCTCGGCGTCGGGCGGGATGTTGGCCGCGGGGTTCGAGGCCGAAGGTGAAGGCGGCGCCTCGAAGAGGTGCTTGGTCAAGATGCCCATGAAGGTGTCGCCTTGAAAGGGCGTACTCCCCGTGAGCAGCTCGAACATGATCACGCCCATCGCGTAGATGTCGACGCGGTGGTCGACCTTTTGGCCTTGGGCTTGCTCGGGCGACATGTACTCGGGCGTGCCGAAGATCATGCCGGTCTTGGTCAGGCCCTTGCCCCCACCTTCCTCGTCGGGGTTGGTGACCTTGGCGATGCCGAAGTCGAGCACCTTGACGAAGTCCGGGTTGCCGCCGCGCGCGATGCGGTAGCAGTTCTCCGGCTTCATGTCGCGATGGATGATCCCCGCGTCGTGGGCGGCCTGCAGCGCCTCACAGATCTGCAAGAGCATGGGCTGCACCCGCGCCCAGGGCAGCGCGCCTTCGCGTTTGACGGTGTCGGAGAGGTCCTCGCCTTCGAGGTACTCCATCACGAAGAAGGCGCGACCGTCGGGGGTGTCGCCGTAGTCCGTGATCTCGACGATGTTCTGCTGCGGCACCATCGAGGCCGCTTGGGCCTCTTGCAAAAAGCGCTGCCGCACGTCGGGCTTTTGGGCGTACTCGGCGCTGAGCACCTTGACGGCGACCTTCTTGCGAATGGCCGTGTGCTCGCCGAGATAGACCGTCCCCATCCCGCCTTCGCCGAGGCGCTTGAGGATGCGATAGCGGCCGAGCAAGACGCTGCCCACCAAGGGGTCACCCCCCGGTTTGAACATCGCCTGGGTCGGGGCGCTGGGCCCTTGGCCTGCACTGCTCATCGGCGTGCGCCAAGACTACCTCACTTGGCCGAGCCAGCCCGCCTCGGCTGGGCGCCGCTTGCGCAAATTCGCTCCAGGGCGGGGCTACCGCAGGCCGAATTTCAGCTTCAGCTCGGCAGTGGCTCTACCCCGTCGGCCGAAGCGCGGTCGATCAGGGGCTGGGTCGATAAAGGGTCCCGCCCGCGAGCATCCAGCACCCGAGTCCTTCGGCGCACTTCAGATCTCCGCCTTGGGTGAACACGCTGATGATCTCGGTGACGCCCTCGTGATCGGCGTCGTGAATGAACAGGCCGCCCGTCTCCTCCGAGGGCGCGCGCAAGCTGATCCGGGCGTCCGATCCGTCGAAGAGCGGCTGCGTGCCGGCCCAGCTCTTCGGCTCGCGGCGCCAGCTCTTACCGCCGTCCGTCGAGAACTCTGCGCCCCATACCAAGCGCCCGTCCGCGAAGCTCAAGGTCGGCTCGCTGCGCCCGACGTAGGGCTTGCCGACGACGGCGAAGCTCTGACCGCCGTCGGTGGACTCCACCAGCGAGCTCGTCACGCGGTAGCGCCGTTCCCCGCGGGTCAAGCCGAAGAGGTGATCACCTTCTCCGGCCAAGGCGACGAGGCTTTGCGGCAAGCCGACGCCGAGGCTCTCGTACTCGAGTCCATCGATGCTTCGCCACAGCTCGCCTTTGGAGCCGGCCGCGAAGATGGCTCCGGCCCCCTCGTAGATGCCCACGTAGCTGGTGCGATCCTTGTCGCGGGTCGTCGCCGGCGCGAAGCTCGTCCACTCGCCGGTGGCGTAAAAGAGGTTGCCGCTGCGACCCCCGGCGACGGCGATGCCCTTGCTGGTGATCGCCACGGTGCGGATGTCGGGCTTCTTGGCGTCGATGGCGGCCAAGGTCCAGTCGGCGGCGCCTTCGGTGGAGACCGCGATGTTGCGGCCGTCGGTGGCGATCACCCGCCCGTCTTTGACGTCGAAGTCGATGATCGCGCCCAGGCCGAGGCCCCCGGAGGCTCGCCAGCTCGCGCCGCCGTCGAGGCTGATGGCCACCAGGCCCGAGTCGCCCATGGCCAGGCCGCGGTCGCCGTCGAAACGGAAGCTCGAGACACCCCCGAGTTCCGGCGGCGTCGTGCTGGTCTTGGTGTACGCGCAGGTCTTCCCGGCCGCGGGCAGGCCCTCGCAGTCCTCGCCGCGCGTGGGAAGCTCGGGGATGTCGGCCGACTCGCTCCAGCTCGTGCCGTTGCTCGAGCTCAATGCCAGCGCCGAGCCGTCGGTGACGACGAACTTGCCACCGACCTTGCCGACCCAGCGGAACTTCCCTTCGACGGGAACTTCGGCGTAGTCCCAAGACTCGCCGCCGTTGGTGGTCACCAAGATCGTGCCGGCCTCGCCGACGATGAGGCCGGTGTTGCCCTCGAACATGCCCGACCACAGTGTCGCGCTCTCCTCGAACTCGAGCGCGCTCCAGGTCTCGGCGTCGTCGGAGGTCATGACCAGGCCGCGCGAACCGATCGCGTAGTAGGGACCGCCCGACTTGCCGAAGACGTCGAGCACGCCGCTGCCCGGGAGTTGCCCGACCGACCAGGTGGCGCCGGCGTCGCGGGTCAGCGCGATGCTGCTCTTGTTGACGACCGCGGCTGCGTTCCCAGGCAGACCAAAGGCGTCGCCGCGCACCGAGCAAACGACGCCCTTTTTGCGCTTTTCGACCGAGGCCAAGCTGCACACGCCGGCCGAGGTGGCCGCGCTCTTGCCCCCGGGGGCCGAGGGCGGGTCGCTGAGCTGCGCCCAACCGCTGCCGTCGATGCTGCCGTAGGCCTTTTTGCCGGCGCTGGCCACGAGCATGTCGCCGTCCTGCACGAAGGCGTAGGCCTTGAACTTGTCGGGGAAGCTCCCGCTCGAGACCGGCTCGCCCTCTTTGTCGTAGTGCACGACCGCGCCCTTTTTGCCGGCGGCGAAGATGCCCAGGGGTCCCGCGTGCACGGCGACCAAGTCCTCGGAGGTCGTGCGCGGCAGGCTCGTCCACGCGCTGCCATCACGGGTGACGGCGATGTAGCCCTCGCTCCCCACCGCCACCCAGGGGCCCGCTTCGTAGCCCCCGACCGCGAGCACGTAGCCGTTGGTGTGGCGCGAGAACACCCAGTTTTGTCCCGCGTCACGCGTGACGCCGGTGTGGTTGTCCTTGGTGACCACGACGGCCGAGCTCGCGCCGAGGGCCGCGCCGTTGCTCACGGGAGCCCGCAAGAAGGCGGGCACCGGTGACCAGTACTTGTAGCGATCGATGCCCTCGCGGTTGGAGGTGATCGGCGCCGCCTCGACGCCCTCGTCCTCGTCCTCGAGCACGACGGGCTCGTCTTCTTCCTCGTCGTCGGCATCGGCCGGCGCCTGGTCGCCCTGCGCCGCCCCCGTGGTCTCGTCTTTCGGGGCGTCGTCGCCACAGGCGATCAAAAGGCTGCTCGAGACGACCAGCATCGACAGGTCGCGGCGCCACGAGGGCGTGTTCCACTTGCGGGTATTCATGAGACTCACGACGCCCCGCCCGAACGCGGGGGGCCGTGATGATAGCGAGCCGAGCCCGTGTGCATAGGGGCCGATGCCCCGCAGCCTCGGCGAAAATGCCTTCAGCTTTTGGAGCTTCAGCTCAGCTGGGAGGCTGCCATAGCTCGATCTTGTTGCCTTCGGGGTCCATGCACCAGCCGAAGCGCCCGAATTCACTTTCTTCGATCTCGTCGAAGACTTTGACCTCGGCGGCACGCAACTGGGTCAACATCGCGTCCAAGTCGCTGACGCGAAAGTTCACCATGAAGCGCGCGCGGCTCGGCAAGAAGTAGCTGCTGTCCGCTTTGAAGGGGCTCCACACCGTACTCGCGCTTTCACTGTCGGACTGCTTCGACCACTCGAAGCTCGCGCCGCCCCAGTCGTCGACCGGCACGCCGAGATGCTCCGCGTACCAAGCGGCGAGGGCCTTGGGGTCCTCGGACAAAAAGAAGATGCCGCCGATGCCTTGGACGCGCTGCACCGCCTCAGCCTGCCACGTGGACGCGCGCCCGCGGCAGCGCGGATCGAGCGCGGGCCCCAGGCTCGAGATCCAGACCAGATCAGCTGCGATCTCGAATGATCTTGAAAACTGTAAAAGTGTTCAGTAACCAAGAGATCTCATGGCCCAAAGCGCGTTGAAGAGCCATTTGAGCGTGGTTGGCGGCAACCCAGCCCCCCTCGACGCCCCCGAGAGCCACACCCCGCTGGCCGAGGCCCTCGGCTGCGGACGCCTCGTCGAGCTCTCCGGCCGGGGGGCCAGTGGGCGCACCAGCACCACCGTCGCCTTGCTGCGCGCCATCCAAAACGAGGGGGACAGCTGCGCATGGATCCAAGCGCGCGGCGGCAGCTTGTACCCGCCCGATCTCGAGATGGCCGGCATCGATCTCGAGGCCCTCCTCGTGGTGCAGGTGCCCGCTCGCGCCGGCGTGCATGGACGCTTGCGGGCGGCCGAGCTGCTCTTGCGCTCGGGGGCCTTGGGCTTGGTGATCCTCGACCTCGAAGACGAAGCTCCGAGTGGCCCCCCCGCCGCTTGGCAAGGTCGCTTGTTGGGGCTCGCGCGGCAACACCAAAGCCGCGTCGTCTTGCTCACCCGCAACCCCGCGCACCGTGCCTCGCTCGGGCCCTTGATCGGCCTGCGCCTCGAGGCCCGACGCCAACGCCTCGCCCCCGGCCGCTTCGAGCTCGGCGCACAGGTACTCAAGAACAAATCCGGGGCCCCCTTGCGGATCGCATCCACCCCGCACCGCGGCCCTTGGGGTCTGCGCTAGTGGCCCGCGACAAGTCGCCGCGCGGTCCACGGCCGGCTTCGCGCGGCGGCCGAAAGATCGAGCCGGGTGTCGACGCCAGTGGTCACAGTCGCATCGCCTGCGTCGACATCCCCGCCTTGCCCTTGCAGCTGCTCTTGGCCGAGCAGCCCGACTGGCGCGGCCAACCCGTGGTCGTGGTCGACGACGACAGCCCCCAAGGCAAAGTGCTGTGGGTCAATCGCGTGGCCCGTACGCAGCGCATCTTGCCGGGCATGCGCTACGCGGCCGCGCAGTCCCTCGTCGCCACCTTGCGCGCGCGGGTCGTTCCGCCCCCACGCGTCGAGCAGGCCGTGGGCCACATCTTCGCCGTCTTGCACGGACACTCGCCCCGGGTCGAGCCCGACACCCGCCAGCCCGGGGTCTTCTTTTTGGATCCGAGCGGCCTCGAGCGCCTGCACGGGAGCCTCGAGCAGTGGACTCGGGATCTCCGTCAAAGCTTGGCCGGGCGCGACTTCGTGGCCACCGTCGTCGTCGGCTTTCACCGCTTTCGCTGCTTCGCCATCGCCCGCAGCACGCGGGGCTGTCTGGTGCTGCCGAGTCCGCGGCGCGAGGCCAACATGGCCGCCACCGTCTCCCTCGAACAGATCGGCATCTCGACCCGCCTGCGCGACGAGCTCTCGACCCTCGGGCTGCGCACCCTCGGCGACTTCGTCACCTTGCCGCCGGCCGAGCTTCGCTTGCGCTACGGCGAAGAGGCCGAGGCCCTGCACCACGCGGCGACCGGCGTCGCCTGGGATCCCCTCGCCCCCCGCGAGCTCGT
>JAUIJR010000198.1 GCA_030431075.1 Polyangia bacterium
CACGCCCAAGATCGGCCACACGTTGTGCTCGGTGCCGAGGCGGTCGTAGCTGTCCTCTTCGTACTCGGAGAGCTCGACGACGACCTCGATCTTCTTGGCGTCGCGCACGGCGGCCACACCGAACAAAGCGGTGATGTTCAAGATGCCCATGCCGCGGATCTCCATCATGTGCTGATGAAGCTCGGTCGCCTCGCCCCACACCACGTCGGGTGGACGCACGCTGACTTGCACGACGTCGTCGGCGACCAGGCGGTGGCCCTTGAGCACCAGATCCAAGGCCGCCTCGGACTTGCCCACGCCGCTGCGGCCGATGAGCAAAAGGCCCACGCCGAGTACGTCCACCAACACGCCGTGGATACTGGCGCGCGGCGAGAGCATGTTCTCGAGGTGGCGGGTAAGGCGGCTGATGAAGGTCGAGGTCATCAGCTGCGTACGCAAGATCGGGACCTCGGCCTCCTTGGCCGCCTCGACCAAGATGGACGGGGGCTCGAGGCCGCGGGTCAGGACCATCACACACAGACCTCGCTTGCAGTAATCGAGCAAGGGGCCGCGGGCCTCCTCATCCGGCGTCGAGGTCAGATAGTCGATCTCGGTGAGGCCCAAGACCTGCACCCGATCGGGGTAGACGTGCTTGGTGAAGCCAGTCAGCGCCAGCCCGGGCTTTTGGATGCGGGGGCGGGCGACCTCGCGGTCGAGCCCGCCCCAATCGCTCAGGGCTTCGAGCTGAAGGTTCTCTGCTTCGGGAGAGAGCAGCGAAGCGACTTCCAAAGAGCGTTCACGTCGCATGGTGGACCTCGCTTCGCTACCTCTTCGACGCTCACTCGTCGTTGACGTGGCCGCGGGTCTCGATCAACCCGATGTGCCCGTCGTCGGCACGATAGACCACGTTGATGTCGCCGGTCTCCGCGTTGGTGAACACGAAGAAGCTCTTGTGCAACAAGTCCATCTGCATGACGGCCTGTTTGACGTCGAGACGCTCGGCGCGGAACTCTTTTTCGCGCACGACGGCGGGCCCTTCACCCGCGCGGGACACGTCGATGGCGTCGCTGTCCTCACGCGGGGCCGTCGAGGGCACCGGCTCGGCGTAGTCCATGCTCTCGACCGCGAACACAGCCTGGCGGACCTTGGCCGCGCGACCGCGGTTGGGCTGGTGGCTCTTGATGCGGTCTTTGTAGCGACGCACCTGGCGCTCCATCTTGGCCAGCGCCATGTCGATGGAGGAGTACATGTTCTCGGTGGTCTCTTCGGCGTGAAGCGCGAGGCCGTTGCGCAAGGTGACGTCGAAGGCAGCGAGGTGGTTGATCTTCTCGACGGTGAAGGTGCAACTCACCTTGAGGGGGTCGGAGAAGTAGCGCTTGATCTTTTCGAGGCGCTCTTCGGCGTAGCTGCGAAGCGCATCGGATGATTCCATGTGGCGAAAGACGAACTGGGTCTGCATGTGGCCTTCTCCTCGGGGTGGTGGGCGCCAAAGCGCCGGGCTTCGATGACAGTTCAAGGGGGCGACGCGCGCGCGTCTAAAAGAGCTTCTTGCGCTTGCTGCTCGACAAGATGCCGAGCTGCTCGCGGTACTTGGCGACGGTGCGCCGGGCGATGTCGATGCCGTCCTCTTTGAGGAGCTCGACGAGTTTTTGATCGCTGGCCGGCTTTTTGGGGTTCTCGTTTTCGATCAGCCGCTTGATCTTCGTCTTCACGGCCTCGGAGGCCAGCTCGCCGCCGTCGCTGCGGCTGATGCCGGCGTTGAAGAAGTACTTGAGCTCGAAGATGCCCTGCGGCGTGTGGACGTACTTGTTCGTCGTCACGCGGCTGACCGTCGACTCGTGCATCTCGATGTCCTCGGCCACGTCTCGCAAGATCAAGGGCCGCAGGTGCTGGGGCCCCTTTTCGAAGAACTCACGTTGGAACTTCAAGATCGAGTTGGTGACCTTCAAGATGGTGCGCTGCCGCTGCTGGATCGAGCGAATCAGCCACTGGGCCGAACGCAGGCGCTCGGTGATGTAGTCCTTGGCGTTGCTCTTGTCCTTGGCCTTGTCTTGCTTGGCCAAGGCGGCCCGGTAGAAGTTGGAGATCTTGAGCTTGGGCAGGCCGTCGTCGTTGACGCTGACGACGTACTCCTCGCCGATCTTGTGCACGTAGACGTCGGGGGTGACGTACTGCGGCGCCTCGGCCGTAAAGGCGCGGGCCGGACGGGGCTCGAGGCCCATGATCACCTTGGTGGCCTCGTAGACCTCTTCGAGGGCCTCTCCGGTGTCACGAGCGACCTGGGGGTAGGCGCGGCGCTCGAGCTTGCCGAGGTGCTCGGCGATGATCTCGCGCACCAGGGGATCGGTGATGGGGTCGTCGGGATCGGTGATCTGCACCCACAAGGCCTCGGCCAAGTTGCGCGAGGCGATGCTGATCGGATCCAGGCGTTGCAGGCGCCGAAGGACCTCTTCGACGCGCAGGGTGGAGGCCCCGACCGCACGCGCGATCTGGGGGGCGCTGATCGCCTGCAGGTAGCCGGCGCCGCCGATGCTGCGGATGATGAACTCCGCGATCTCCTCGTCGAGCGCGTTGAAGTTGGAGATCCGCACCTGCCACATCAGGTGCTCGACGAGGTTCTCCGGCTCGGCCATCGTCTGCTCGAGGGTCGGGAGATCCTCGTCGGCCCGCACGCCGCTGCCGGGGGTCGGACCACTGAGGGCCGTCTGCTCGAGGTAGCCCTCCCAGTCGAAGTCGTCACGACGACCTTCGCCGTCGGCCGAGACCTCGGTCGGCGAGTCCGAGGCCTTGCTCTCGGCCGGGCTCTCGCGCACGCCGTCTTGCATCTCGATGCTCGAGACGTGGTCCTCTTGTGCTCCGCCGAGCTCGTGGTTCTCCTCGAGCAGGGGGTTTTCGAGCAGCTCGCTGCGCACCAGATCCACCAGCTCGGGACGCGAGAGTTGCAGCAGCTTGATCGCCTGCTGCAGCTGCGGCGTCATGACGAGCTGCTGGCTCATCCGCAGCTCCTGGCGCATGTAGAGGCTCATGTGGAAGCTCCAGGATAGCAGACCCGGCAAGCGCCGTGCCAAAGCGCGCAAAAGCCCATGGCGCGCGGACTTGGGCCGGCGGGCCCGAGGGACCGGCCGGCGCGAGACTCACGCCGAGCTCAGCGGCCGCTGCGCTGGAAGTCCAGCGCGGCCGCCACGAAGGAGGAAAAGAGCGGGTGCGGCACGGTGGGCCGGCTCTTGAACTCCGGGTGGAACTGGCAGCCGATGAAGTAGCGGTGCACGTCTTGCGGGAGCTCGACGATCTCGATCAGCTCGCCGTCCGGGGAGCGGCCCGACAAGACCAAGCCGGCGGCCTCGAGGCGCTCGCGGTAGGCGTTGTTGAACTCGTAGCGGTGGCGGTGGCGCTCGGCGATGCGGGTCTCGTCGTAGATGCGACCCGCCAAGCTGCCCTCGCTCAAGATGCAGTCGTACGAACCCAGGCGCATGGTGCCGCCCTTGTCCTCGACCTCGCGCTGCTCTTCCATGATGTCGATGACGCGGTGCTCACCTTCGGGCTTGAACTCGGCCGAGGCTGCGCCGCCGATGCTCGCCACGTTGCGCGCGAACTCGACGACGGCCATCTGCATGCCGAGACAGATCCCAAAAAAGGGCACGTTGCCCTCGCGGGCGAAGCGGATGGCTTCGATCTTGCCCTCGCTGCCGCGCTCGCCAAAACCCCCCGGCACGAGCACGCCGTCGAAGCGCGCCAAGGCCGACTTGGCCCCCGTGGCGGAGATGGCCTCGGCGTCGACGTACTCGATGTCGACGGCGCAGCGGTTGGCGATGCCGCCGTGGATCAGCGCCTCACTCAGGGACTTGTAGCTCTCGGCCAGGTCGACGTACTTGCCGACCAGCGCGATGCGACAGCGCGACTCGGGGTTGTGGACGACCTCGACGATCGACTCCCAGCGCTCGAGCTGCGGCTTGCGGCTCCAGATGTTGAGCTGCTCGCAGACCACGTCGTCGAGCCCCGCCTCGTGCAAGGTGAGCGGCACCTGATAGATGGTGTCCTCATCCGGCATCGGGATGACGTGGTTGGTCGGAACGTTGGTGAACAAGGCGATCTTCTCGCGAATCTCGCGGGTCACCACCGGCTTTTCGGTGCGGCAGACCAGCACGTCGGGCTGAATGCCGATCTCGCGCAGCTTCATCACCGAGTGCTGGGTCGGCTTGGTCTTGAGCTCGCCGGCGGTGGCGATGAAGGGCAGCAAGGTCAGGTGCACGAAGACCGCGTTGTCCGAGCCGACATCCCAGCGCAGCTGTCGAATGGCCTCCAAAAAGGGAAGGCTCTCGATGTCGCCGACGGTGCCGCCGATCTCCACGATGAGTAGGTCGAGCCCTTCGGCCGCCTTGTGGATGCACTTTTTGATCTCGTTGGTGACGTGCGGGATGACCTGCACCGTCTGCCCGAGATACTCGCCCTTGCGCTCCTTGCGGATGACGCGCTCGTAGATCTGCCCCGAGGTGTAGTTCGAGTGCCGCGACATGCGGTGCGAGACGAAGCGCTCGTAGTGCCCCAGGTCCAAGTCGGTCTCGGCCCCGTCGTCGGTGACGAAGACCTCACCGTGCTGGGTGGGGTTCATCGTCCCCGGATCGACGTTGAGGTAGGGGTCGAGTTTTTGCAGCCCGATGGCGAGCCCGCGGTTCTCGAGCAGTGCGCCCACCGAGGCGGCACAAAGGCCCTTGCCCAATGAGGAGGCGACTCCGCCCGTGACGAAGATGAACTTGGTTCCCTTGGAACGCGCCACGGGAAGGTGGGTTGCCACGGCTACGCCGCGAGATCAATGACGAATCTGCACGTCATCTCACTGGCGCCAGCGCTGTGCGCGTTGCCAATCCGAGAGACCCGCCCGGCCGGACTCGCGCGTCGCGGCGGTCCCCCGCTGGGCCAAAGTCCACGCCGCAGCGGCGGCCAAGGCGGCGGCCGCCTCGTCGGAGATCTCACCTGCGCTCACGACCTGCGGGTGCTCGTCGATGTAGTGGGTGGTGAACTCGCCCGCGCGAAAATCAGCCTCGGCCAAGGTCCGCAGGTGAAAGGCCAAGTTCGTCTCGATCCCCAAGATGACCGTCTCGCCCAAGGCGCGGCGCATGCGGTCGATCGCGCTCAGTCGATCGGGGCCCCACACCGTGATCTTGGCGATCATCGGATCGTAGTGGCTCGAGACTTCGCATCCCCCGTCGACGGCGGCGTCGATGCGCACGCCCTCCCCTTGCGGCCAGCGCAACTCGAGGATGCGCCCGGGGCTGGGCAAGAATCGCACGGGGTCCTCGGCGTAGATGCGGCACTCGACCGCATGCCCCGACAAGCCGACCTCGGCTTGGCCGTAGCCGAGGGGCTGCCCGGCCGCCACGCGCAGCTGGTCCCAGACCAAGTCGCGCCCCGTGATGGCCTCGGTGACCGGGTGCTCGACTTGCAAGCGCGTGTTCATCTCGAGGAAGTAAAAGCGCGGCCCTTCGGGGGTCTCTTCGAACAAGAACTCGACCGTGCCGGCGCCGACGTAGTCGACCGCCTCGGCCACGCGCACGGCGACCTCCCCCATCTCCTTGCGCACCGCGGGGCTCATCTGCGGGCTGGGACAAGGCGCTTCTTCGATCACCTTTTGGTGACGCCGCTGCACCGAGCAGTCGCGCTCGTTGAGGTAGACGGTCGTCCCCTTGGCGTCGGCCATGATCTGGATCTCGACGTGGCGCGCGGCCATGACCGCCCGCTCGACGAAGACGCGGCCATCACCAAAGGCGGCCAGGGCCTCGCGCGAGCTGGCCTCGAAACCACGGCGCAGCTCCGACTCACCGTGCACGATGCGCATGCCCTTGCCCCCGCCGCCGGCCGAGGCCTTGATCATCAGGGGGTAGCCGATCTCCTTGGCCGCCTCGAGGGCCTGCTCGACGTCGGTGATGTCCTCGCGGCCGGGCACCAGGGGCACGCCGGCTTCTTGCATGGCCCGGCGCGCGCGGACCTTGTCGCCCATCACGTGCATGGCGTGCACCGAAGGCCCGACGAAGGTGATCCCCGACGCCTCGCAGGCCTCGACCAGCTCGGCGCGCTCGCTCAAAAAGCCGTAGCCCGGGTGGATGGCGTCGGCGCCGGTGCGCTGGGCGGCCTCGATGATGCGATCGACGCGCAGGTAGCTCTCGGCCGAAGGCGTCGGCCCGATGTGCACCGCCTCGTCGGCGGCGGCGACGTGCAGCGCCTCGGCGTCGGCGTCGGAGTAGACGGCGACGGTGGCGATGCCGTGGGCACGGCAGCTGCGAAAGACTCGCGCGGCGATCTCACCGCGATTGGCGACCAGGACTTTTTGAAACATCGGGGGACTCGGATTCGGAGGCGCCGCTCGACGCGGACTCGGGCGCCGACGCCGAAGCGGGCTCGGCCTCGATCGACACCGCGCCGTCTTCGGGTTCGTTCGCGGCCGCGTCGAGCTCGGGCGGAGGCTCATTGGCCTCGGGCCCAGCGTCGCGCGGCGTCGCTTCGATGGGGTTGGCGAGCACCGGGGGCGGCGGCTCGGGCCACGCGGCCGGCGGCGCCTTGTCGACGCAGGAAAGCGAAAGGGCCAGACCCGCGCACGCGGTGATGCGCACGATGGATCCGGCCCCGAACATGTCCTGGAGCCTACCCGTCAGCCGCGCGAGGGCCAAGCCCCCCCCATCGACGAATGGCGACGATTGGCGACGAATGGCGCCCTTGGCTCAGTTGTCGTCGTCGTCGTCGTCGTCGTCGTCGTCGTCGCTCTCGTCGTCGTCGTCGTCGTCGAGACCCGCGCCGTCGAGGTCGGGAAGCTCGTCCTCGTCGTCGCTGCTGCCCTCGTCGTCGTCGTCGTCGTCGCTCTCGCCGTCTTCGCCGTCGCCGTCCTCGTCGTCTTCGCTCTCGAGCTCGGTGAGGTCACCGGTGAGCTCCTTGACGCCCGAGTCGTCCTCGCCCTCGTCCTCGTCCTCGTCCTCGCCGTCGGACTCGGTGTTGCCACCGCCGCCCAGGGAGAAGGAGGCCGCGTCCAAGAAGGTGTCGACGTCCTCGTTGAAGCGAACCATCCCCTTGCCGATCTCGCGCAGGGAGGTCACGGCGTCGCGGTTGTCGCACTCGACGAGCGGGCTACCGTGGCCCTCGCCGAGCTCCCGCGCGCGGCGCGAGGCCAGCACGGTGAGGGCGAAGCGGTTGGGGACCTTCTCGAGGCAGTCTTCGACGGTTACGCGCGCCATGGAGGGCGGCAGTATAGGGAGTCGGCGGGTCCTGTCCAGGGGGCTGCGTGCGCGCCGATCCCGCGGGCCTCGCGCCGGCCTGGATTCGGCCGGCGACGGGGTCGAGGGGCGCCTTGCCGCCGCGCCTCGGCTCAGAGCTCGACGAGCAGCTGCTGGCCGCGCTCACGCAGCTCGAGGCTGTCTTGCACCCAGCGGACGAAAAGCTGCGCGACTTCGGCGTCGAATTCGAAGACCTCGGCCAGCTTCTCGAGCGCGTCGGCCTCGCCGGCCACGAGCTCGTTGTCGGCCATCGCCGCGCACACCGCCTGGTAGTACAAGAAGATCCGGGCCTCGCGGTGCTTCACGCCCCCGGCCACGTCGACGATGTTGGTCGGCGCCGAGAACTCCTTGCGGACCATGTCGCGCTCTTCGGGCAAGAGCATCATCTGCCCCATGAGCTCCTCGACGAAGTGACGCTCGCTGTCCGAGACCGAGTCGTCGCGCGAGGCCATGATGGCGACGCAACGCGCAACGGCGACTTGCTCTTCGGGGGTGATCAGCTCGGCGATTGGGAAGTCGAACATCGCGGGCCGAGGCTACCTCATTGTCGGTCCCCCATGTCCGCGAAGGTTGCGGGCCCCCGGAGATCCACGCGTGTCCTCCGACACGGCCTCGCTCAGGGCTCGCGCTGCGCCTCGGGCGCGCGCGCATAGGCGCCAAAGGTGATGCGCCCCCCAAATACCCCCGTGCCCCCCTCGACGCGCCCATCGAAGCTGACGTCGAAGTTCAAGCTCAGCGCCAAGGGGCCCCACAACGCAAAGGTGAAGCCCGGCCCCACCCCGAGGTTCGGGGCCACCGAGCGGCGACGTGCGTAGACGGTTTCACGGCTGCCACCGTCGCCGTCGGGTTCGACCAAGCTGAGCTCCGGCCGCGTGACGATGGCCGGGCCGACAAAAAAGCGCAGATGCGCCCACAGCCGGCCTTGCGCTGCCCCGATCCGAAACTCGGGCAAGATCCGCGTGACCTCGACGCGTTGCTGGCAGGCCTCGGCGCAGGGCCGCTGGTCGCCAAAGAGGGTGCCGATCTCGAAGTGGTGGTCGATTTCGCCACCCACCGAGAGCCGCAAGATCTCCGTCGGCGCCCAAATGTAACCACCCATCACGCCCACGGAGGCGTGCTGTCGAACGCGGTCGATGGAGCTCACGCCCCAGCCCGCTCCGGCCGCCCCATAAAAGCCGACGTAGCGCGCGCGGGGCGGAGGCACAAGCGCGACTTCGGCTTCGGGCTCGGGCTCAGGCTCGGGCTCAGGTTCGGGTTCCGGTTCCGGCGCGGGCTCGAAGCGCCCTAAGACGCAGTCGGCGAAGGCTTCGTCCCACGCCGGCTCGCAGCGACGCGGATAGTAGAAGCGAAACTCGACGCGGCGGTTTTGCGCCTTGCTCAGCTCGCTCTCGCCGGCCACGGCCGGATCCCACTCGCCACGGCCCTCGACCTTCAAGCGCGGGGCCAGCTCGGGGTGCCGCGCCGTCATTCGGTCGCGCACGACCTTGGCGCGCCGCAGCGAGAGGGCCTCGTTGTACGCGTCGGTGTTGTCCTCGTCCGCGTGGCCGATGATCAGCAGCGCGAGCGCGGGGTCGGCCGTGAGCTGCGTGGCGGCGGCGTCGATGCGTCGCACCAGCTGCGCGTCGTGCAGCTGCGCGTCGTCGACGGCGAAGTTGACCGGCTCGACCGCGGGCAGCGGCGCGCACGCGGCGAGGCCGAGCACCAAGGCTCCGAGGCAGCGCGCGATCGCGTGGCGCCCACGAAGGGCCGGCGGCCGAAAGCTCGCGCGCACGCGAAGAATCTACACCGTCACCCGAGCTTGCGCGCGCGGCGAGCTCAGGCGCTTTGCTGCGCCGCGTCGACCACGGCCGGGGCCGTGATCGACTCCAGCTCCTGCGCGAAGCTGTCGTACAGGCGCTTGCGCTCGTGGAAGGGCAAAAAGGCGCTCTTGGCCCCATTGAGGATCATGCGCTTGATGTCGTCGAGGCCGATACCCAGCTCGGTGTGCACCAAGTAGAGCTCGTCGGTGACGGTGGTGTCGGTGATCAAGCGGTTGTCGGTGTTGATCGTCACCCGCGCGCCGAGGTCGTAGTAGAGCTTGAGGGGGTGCGTCCCCAGGCTCTCGATGGCCCCCGTCTGCACGTTGGACGAGGGGCAGCACTCGAGGGGGATGCGGTGATCGTTGACGTAGTGCAGCAGGTCGCCGTCTTCGCGCAGGCGACAGCCGTGCCCGATCCGGTGGGCGCCGCAC
>JAUIJR010000199.1 GCA_030431075.1 Polyangia bacterium
CCATCGCCATCGCCATCGCCGTCCCCGTCGCCATCGCCGTCCCCGTCGCCATCGCCGTCCCCGTCTCCATCGCCGTCCCCGTCACCATCTCCGTCCCCGTCTCCATCTCCATCCCCGTCCCCGTCTCCATCACCGTCTCCATCGCCGTCTCCATCACCGTCGCCGTCTCCATCACCGTCGCCGTCTCCATCACCGTCGCCATCGCCGTCACCGTCGCCGTCGCCGTCTCCGTCACCATCGCCGTCGCCGTCGCCGTCGCCGTCTCCGTCACCATCGCCGTCGCCGTCACCATCGCCATCGCCATCCCCGTCGCCATCACCATCGCCATCGCCATCGCCCGTCTCCGTCGTCGCCTCGGACTCGGACTCCGACTCCGACTCCGACTCCGTCGTCGACTCGTCCTCGGTGGAGGTGCTCGAGGACTCCGAGCTGTCGCCGGGTCCGGGCGTGTCGCCGGGGCAGGCCGTCAAGCTGAGGGCCGCCAGGGGCAGCAGCAGGGCAAGCTTCTTCATGCCCAGAGTATAAGGCGACTCAGCTGGGCTTGCCCGCTGCGCGATCGCGGAGCAGCTCGCCCGCTTGCTCGGCGGGGACGGGGCGCGAAAATAGGTAGCCTTGCCCCTCGGCGCAGGCGAGATTTTCGAGCACCTCGGCTTGGGCCTCTTCTTCGACGCCCTCGGCGACCACACCGACGCCGAGGTTGTGGGCCAAGCCGATGATGGAAGCCACGATGGCCGTTTGCGGCGAGGGGCCGCTGATCTCCGAGACGAAGCTCTTGTCGATCTTCAGGCCGTCGATCGCAAACCGGTGCAAATAGCTCAAAGACGCGTATCCTGTGCCGAAATCGTCGATGTAGATGCGGACGCCGCGTTCGCGCAGTCGGTCGAGCATCTCGATGGCCAGCTCCGGTTCGTCGATGAGCGTCGACTCGGTGAGCTCGAGCTTGAGCGCCGCCGGCGACAAGTTCGCGTCGTCGAGGACGCGCTCGATTTCGTCGATGAGACCGGGGGTCGACAGCTGGAGCCCGGACAGGTTCACCGAGACGTAGAGGTCTTCGGTGTTCGGGAGCTCGCGTCGCCATCGCGCCATTTGGCGGCAGGCCTGCTCCAAAACGAGGCGGCCGATCGGCAGGACCAAGCCCGTCTCTTCGGCGGTGGGGATGAACTCGAGCGGGCTGACGATCCCGCGGGTGGGGTGGCGCCAGCGCACCAGGGCCTCGAAGCCGTGGATGCGACGGGAGCTGAGCTCGACGATGGGCTGGTAGTAGACGACGAACTCTTCGCGTTGAACCGCGAGGCGCAGCGCGTTTTGGAGGCGGTGGGTCGAGACCGCTTCGCTGCGCATCTGCGGGTCGAAGTGCGCGGTACCGGAGTCGCTGGCTCGCTTGGCGCGACGCGTCGCCAAGGTGACGTCGCGCAGTATCTCCGAGGGGCTCTCGTAGGCTTCGCCACTCGAGGCAATTCCGATCGAGACGCTGGCGAACACGGCGT
This sequence comes from Polyangia bacterium, assembly GCA_030431075.1. Classification (GTDB taxonomy): domain Bacteria; phylum Myxococcota_A; class Polyangia; order Nannocystales; family Nannocystaceae; genus JAUIJR01. Next base: position 1,488 of record JAUIJR010000199.1, read on the forward strand.
TGCCATCGAGGTCGAAGGGGCGCTTGAGGACTTCGTGGATCGCGTCGGCGCGGGCGCGGGCGTGGGCGATGTCGATCAGGCCATCGAGCAAGATGGCGAACTCGTCACCCCCGTAGCGGCACACGAGGTCCTCGGCCGCGCAGGTGTTCGTGAGCCGCTCGGCCAGCTCGGCCAAGATCTGGTCGCCGTGCTCGGGTCCGATGGACTCGTTCACCACGCGAAAACGGTCGAGGTTCAAAAAGAGCAGGGCGTAGCCGACGCCTTCGTTGGCGCGGGCACGGGCGATGGCGCGGTCGAGGTGCTCGATGAGCACGCGACGCGTGGCCAAGCCCGTCAATGCGTCGCGGCGGGCGGTATGGTGCAGCTCGGCCTCGGCCTGCTTGCGGCGACTGATGTCGGTGAGCGAGCCGGCGATGTGGGTCGCGCGACCCCAATCATCGCGTCGGGCCAAGCCGCGCGTCTGCACCCAGATGAAAGCGCCATTGCGATGGCGGATCCGAAACTCGAACTGGTGGACGCTGCGCTTGCCGTCGAGGTGCTCTTGCACGTTGCCGCGCAGGCCCTCGAGGTCGTCGGGATGGACGCGGCTGTACCAAGACTCGGGTCCGTCGCGGACCTCCTCGTCGGTCAGGCCCAAGATGGCCTTCCAGCGCGAGCTGTAGATCACGCGGTCGCGCTCGAGGTTCCACTCCCACAGCCCGTCGTTCGCGCCGGCCATCATCAGGGCCTTGCGCGCGCGCAGCTCTTCGAGGGCCCGTCGGTCCTCGGCCCGCTCGAGGCCGTGCACCACGGCGCGACGGATCACCGAGGGGATGAGCTCTTGCTCCGACAGCGAATCGAAGGCCCCCGCGTTCAGGGCCGAGATGGATTCGACTTCGCTGCGGTGGACGGTGATCGAGACCGGGCGCGAGGGCTCCCGACCTCGCAAGATGCGGTGCTGATCGACGAGGTCGGCGGGAAAGAAGACCAGCTCGTGGGCCAAGGTGCGGCCGAGCATCGCGGGGACCTCGTCTTCGCCGCGCCGTTCGATGCGAAAATCGAAGCCTTCGATGGCCCGCAGACTGTCGAGGACTTTCGACGCCCAGGGCTCATCGAGGCACACTAAGGTGCGCAGCGTCCGTGGGCCCTCGGTGCTGCGCCGCTTGGGAGGCGGGTTCAACCCGAGGGATTGTATGCCGAACAGAGCGCGCGGTGGCCACGTCCTGTACGCGCGAATACGAGCGATCGATCACCCGGGGCGAGGCCTGGCGAGCGGGGGCGTGGGGGGCAAGTCGGGGGGAGTCGCGCCCCGGCCCGAAGCTCAGCGCCGGTCGAGCAGGCGGACGGGCTCGTCCTTCGCCGCGCGCGCCTGCTCACGCGTCAGCCAGCCGTGGATCCGCAAGCGCCGGACCTGCTCTTCGAGGTGCGCGCGCCATTCGGGGTCGAGCTCGCCCGAGACGAAGCGCGCCGGGTAGGTCGCCGGAGCGGGTGCGAGGGAGGCGAGGTGGAGCGCCTCCATGGTGTTGAGCTCGCGCGCCGAGCGGCCAAAGTAGAACTGCGCGGCCGGCTCGATGCCGTAGACACCCGGGCCGAGCTCGATGATGTTCATGTAGATTTCCAAGATGCGGTGCTTGTCCAAGCTCCGCTCGAGGCGGGCGGCCAAGAAAGCCTCTTGGAGCTTGCGCCCGACGCTGCGGTCCACGCCCAGCCACAAGTTGCGGGCGGTCTGCTGCGTGATGGTGCTGGCACCGCGGGCGAAGCGGCCGACCCCGAGGTCGTGCCACAAGGCGCGCTCGATGTGCTCGAGGTCGAAGCCCTCGTGTCGCCAAAAACGAGCGTCCTCGAGGATGCTGAACGCGCGCGCGAGGCGGGGCACCGAGCCGATGGCCGCGAACTCGGGCGCGCCGTCGGCCAAGACCCGGCGGTGTAGTCGCTGCTCGCCCTCGAATCGGTGGCGGTAGGCCCCCTCGAGGGCGGCGACGTCGATGCCGGGGGCCTCGCGGGTGACGCGGCATTGGTCGACGACGGGGAAGGCGAAGTCGAGCTGGCCGGGGCTGTCGAGCATCTCGCCGGCCTCACTGCGTCGCGCCCAGTCGCGCACCTTCGCCCAGTCGAAGTGCAAGCCGAGGTGGCCCTCGACCATGCCGGCGACACGCATGCCCTCGAGGGCGGGCAGGAGGCCGCGAGGTGCCGAGTCGAGCAGGCCCTGGCAGGGCATGGCTGCGATCTCGAGGTCCAGGTCGACGCGCTCGCCGCTCCAGTGCCCGGCCGCCACGGCGCGGGCAGTGCCGTGGGCCAAGGTCAGCGCGCCTTCGAAGGTCGGTGCCTCGTCGCCCCGACTCACCCGCAGGTCCCCGTCGAGCGAGAGGCGGGCAAATTCCACCGGGCGGGGGCTCAAGCGCGCGTTGTCGACGCGCAAGCCGTGCAAGGAGAGGTCGTCGAGGTGTGCGCGCAGGCCCGTCGGGCTGCGCTCGAGATCGATGCCGCCGTCGAGGGTCGCGCCTTGCCAGTCGAGGGCCTCGGCCGCGCGGGCGTGCTCGGGCAGCCAGGCGCGGGCGAAGCGCTGAAGGATCCGGGCCGAGGCCATCGGCCACGCCGAGGCTTCGAAGCGCGCACCGGCCTGCTCACGCTCGAACACGCCGTGGCCGCGCAAGCTGAGCTGGCCCTCGTGGTGTGCGACGCGGGCCGCGAACTCGTCGCCGGCGAGCTCGACGCGCCCGTCGACGCGCCCCAAGGTCGCAGTCAGGTAGGCGCCTTCGAGGGTCAGACGGTCCCGCGGCAAGTCGACGTCGAGGCTCATCTCGAGTCGCTCGGACTGCTCGCCCTCGCGGTGGATGCGGGCGGTGAGCTTGCCGCGGATGTGGCCCTCGGCGTCGAGACGGCTCCACGCCTCGGCCGCGTGCAAGGCCACGCCCCGCGCGGGCACGCTGATCGGCCCGCGCAGCTCGACGCGCACGGGGACGCCGTGCAAGCGCTCGACCCAGGGCATCAAGGCCGACAAGCGCGGTTCGGGGGCGTCCTCGCTCGCGCTCGCGGAGGTCGGCGTCGCCGCTTCGGAGGGGCGCTCGGCCCGAGAGATGTGAATCGCCTCGAGCTCCACCAAGATGCCGTCGAGGGTGGGGCGGACGCGGAGCTCGTCGAGTTCGGCGCGCAGACCCTTGGCTTCGATGGCGAGCTCGCGCAGATGCAGACCCTGCAAGTCCAGATCGACCCTGGCGTTCGGGCCGACCCGGGCGTGCACGGCGCTTTCGAGTCGATCGCGGGCGTCGGCCTCGGCCAGCGCGGGCAGGGCCAAGATGGCGGCGGCCAGGGCCCCGCCGAGCCAAGCGCGGCGGCCTTTGCTGAGGGCGAGGCCGAGTCGTCTCATTGGACTCTCACTGGACTGTCACTGGACCACGATGCGCGTGGCCCCGGCCCGCGCGCTGCGGGCGACTTCCAAGACGGGGCGCAAGATGTCGGCCCAGGCGTCGGCCCAGCTCCAGCCCATGGCGCGAAAGATCCGACGTACGGTGGAGTCGCCGTCGATGGGCGGGCAGGCCTCGACTTCGAGGACCACCTCGTTGTGGCGGGGGCTCGAGAGGATGTCGACGCGGGAGAATCCGCGGTCGACGCCCAAGGCGGTCACGGCCGCGCGGGCGAGGTTGGTGATGCCGTCGAGGCGCGCACGCGAGCAGCTCGGGGGGCACTGCAGGGCGATGCCGCGGTCGGTGTCGTTGCGCTCCATGACGCCGACGACACGGTCGTCGAAAAGGACCACTTGTAGCTCGGGTCCGTCGACGGCGCGCTCCAACACCAGCTCGGCGTCGAGCTCGAGGGCGCAGCGCACGGCGGCCTCGACCTCTTCGGGGGCCTCGATATGGGTCACGCCGGCGCCATGGCTGCCGCGGCGAGGCTTGAGCACGCAGGGCCAGCCCAATAGCTCGACCGCCCGCAGGTCCACGCTGCGGTCCTTGCCCAGCGCGACTGCCGCAGGTACCGGGAGGTTGTGGTAGGCGAGCAGCTGACGGGAGCGGACCTTGTCGAAGGCCAGGCTGCACGCGGCCGGGCCCGGCCCCGTGTAGGGCAGCTGCCGCAGTTCACAAAGCTGTTGGATCTCGCCCGCGGCCATGCGGCGGGAGGCCGCGATGACGACGCCCTCCGTGTGTTTCGCGCGCAACGCGAGGTCGAGGCGCTCGTCCGCGGCCAAGGCGGTGGCCTGGATGCCCCAGGCGCTCATCATGGCTTGCAGCTCGCGGACCCAGTCGGCGCGGAGGGCTTCGGGGTCGACGACGAGCGCAAGTGCGTAGGGACGCATCAAAAGGCGGCTAGCAGACTTGCATTTTCGGCCAAAATTTTCGGATAGTATGGCCAGACGCCTCTCGCGTCCTGACCCCGAAGCGGCCCCGAATCGTGGAGACGATGGCGCCGAGCCGGTCAGCGCTCCTCCGCTCGAAGGGCGTCTAGCGACGTCGACGGGCGGCGGTCAACCGATGAGAGACGCTCGGCACAAAGCCGAGACATATCGAGACCTTATGAGGGACAACCGATGACTTTCCTCGAAGCCGCGATCGAGGTCCTGCGGGACAGCGACGAGGCCTTGCACTTCTCCGAGATCGCCAAGCGTGCGGTGGACCGCGAGCTGCTCTCCCACGTGGGGCGCGATCCCGAGGCGGCGATGCGAAGCTGTCTCACTTCCGCGCTTCGCGGCAGTCCGCCGGACGCCCTGATCGAGCGCGTGAAGCCCGGGATCTACGCCATCAAAGAGGGGGTGGAGCTCCCGCCCTCGCCCGAGGCGCCCAAGGCCAAGGTCAAAAAGCGGAGCAAGGCCAAAAGCGCGACCAAGTCGGACGAGGCCGAGTCCGAGTCGAAGTCGAAGTCGAAATCGAAGGCCAAATCGAAGTCGAAGTCGAAGGCCAAATCGAAGTCGAAGTCGAAGTCGAAGTCCAAATCGAAGTCCAAGGACGAGGCGAGCGCCGAGCCCGAGTCGGCGGCCGAGGCCGAGAGCTCCGGCGAGGACGAGGACAAAGAGGTGACCTTCGAAGCCCCCGCGGGATCGGGGCTCGAGGGCCCGACCGACGTGGCCTTGGTGATGGCCAACGCCATGTCGCGCATCGTCGACGAGCGTCCCGAATTGCGCAGTGAATTCGAAGCCATGCAATCCAGAAGCGTCAGCTCGCCCGAACCCAAGATCGAACGTCGAACCGAGCGCGGGCGAACCCGCGACGACCGCGAGCTCGCGCAAGAGCGAGGCGGGCGTCGTCGCCGTCGCCGCCGCAAAAAGGGCCGTCGCGCCGACTGGGGCGAGGCCTCCGAGTCGGAGCCCACGGCCATCGACACCCTGCTCGACACGACCGTCGCCATCCTCAAAGAGGCGGGCGCGCGCTCCTTGCACGTGCGCCAGATCTCCGAGCAGCTCGCCGCCAAAGGCCAGCTCGGCGGAGACATCTCCGAGCTCGAGCGCACAGTGACCGCGGCCATCTTGGACGACGTGGTCGCCCATGGGCAGGCCTCGCGCTTCATCGCGCGGGGCGAGGCGCGCTACGAGCTGCGTGGCGCCCGACTTCCAGCCGAGGCGGCCGAGGCGGAGCAACGCTTCTACGCGGCGGTGCGCGATGTCGAGCGGACCACCCGCACGAACTTGCTGTCGTGGCTGCGCTCTTTGGGGGCGCGGGCCTTCGAGTCGATCGTGCGCATCTATCTTCAGCGCGAGCAGTTCGAGCAAGTCCGGACCCTGGCACCCGCGCGTGGCTTTGGCCGCCTGATGGCCGAGGACCCCGACGCCGAGAGCCGTGGCGCCAGCTTGATCGTGGCCGTCCCGGCCAAGACCGAGATCGAGCGCGAGATGTGGGAGGACGAGGCCGGCAAGCAGGCCAACGGCGTGCTCTTGTTTTGCGCGGGTGAGGCCCCGGATGGCCTGCCCGCGCGTGTTCGCTCCATCGCTGGGGACGAGCTGGCCGCGTGGATGATCGACCAGCGCGTCGGTGTCCGCCGCGTCGAGGCGACGGTCGAGGTCCTCGACCCGGTGCTGATCGAGTCGATCGGTGGCCTCGACAGCTGAGACCGAGCGGCCGCGACTGCACGCCTCCTTCGCGCGGGGCGTGGACTTCGGCGAGTGCCTCGAGGCCCAGATCGCCGCCCGCGAGGCGCTGATCGAGGGGCAGGGGCCGCCGCGCCTGTTCATGGTCGAGCACCGGCCGGCGGTGACGCTCGGCCGCCGCGCGAGCTCCGAGGACGTCTTGTGGTCGCGCGAGCAGCTCGAAGCGGCCGGCTTGTCCGTCTTCGAGACCCCGCGCGGTGGAGAGGCGACCCTGCACGCGCCCGGGCAGCTGGTGGCCTATCCGGTGATCCGCGTCGGGCGGCAGATCCGGGCGCACATCACGACCTTGGCGGAGGTCTCCATCGCCTTGCTCGCCGAGCTCGGGATCGAAGGCGCGCGCTTCGACATGGACAACCCCGGCGTTTGGCTCGAGGCCGACGCGGGCGGCGTGCCGCAAAAGATCGCATCGATCGGGCTGCACATCAGCCGCGGCGTCTCGGTGCAGGGGCTCTCGCTGAACCTCGACGTGGCGCCGCAGCTCTTCGGCGCGCTGGTCAGCTGCGGCATGCCCCAGGTGCACATGCTCAGCGCGCGTCCGCTCGCCACCGCGCCTTGGCCCGGCTTCGACGCTTTGGTCCGGCGCTGGGCGCAGCTCTTCGCCGAGGCCTCGGGCTACACGCTCGCCTGGGACGACGCCGACAGCGCCGCAGACTGAGGCGCGGTGGACCGGGGGCGCGCGCCCTAGCGATGCTATGGTGAGGCGTGCTTCGCATGCGCGCATGTCTGCTGATGGGCCTCGTGGCCCTCGCTGGCTGCACGCAAGGTGGGCGTGACGAGGCTTGGAGCGTGGAGCTCGTCGAGGTCGAAGGCCACGGCCCGATGCGCGCGCCGAGCGAGGCGTGGGTGCGTCGCAGCGTCCACGCGGCGATGGGGAAGTCGGTGCTCTTTTCCCCCGGCGAAGCGGGGCTCGAGCTGCGAGCCACCTACTGGGAGCTGCCCGATCGAGAGGGGCAAGGTTCGCGGGATCTGGTCGTCGAACTCGAGCTCGAGTCGCCGGACTTGGTCCGTCGCGCGGATGGGCCCGAGACCTTGGCCGCGACGGTGTTGCTCGAGCGCCGTGGGGCCGGCCCGGAGCAGTTCGAGGGCGACTTGGAGCTGGCGCTGTCCCGCGCCATGGTCGTTCTGGACGGCCGCACGCGGCTGGCCATGGGTCGCCCCGAGCAAGTGGCAGCCCTGCTGCGCAGTGGCGACGCCGACATGATCTTGCTGGCCCTCGAGGCCCTGCGCGAAGCCCCCCGACGCGGCGCCAAAGGGCACGCGAGCGAGGTCGCCCAGGTCCTGGGACACCGGGATCAGCGGGTGCGCGTGGCGGCGGTCGAGACCCTCGGTGCGATCGGGGGCCCCGCACAGGTGCGGGCGTTGATTGCGCAGCTGCGTCTGTCGGACCCGATCGACGCCGAGGCGAGCTACCGGGCGCTGGCCGCGATGGGCGGCGGAGTGGCCGAGGATTTTTTGCGCTTTGCCGCCGAGAACGAAGATGAACCCGGACAAAGACGCGCGGCCGCGTTGGCGCTACGCTCCATGCGAGAAGGCGAGCCAGACGACGCCACGCGCGCGCTGCTCGATCGGAGCCACCGTCGATGATCGCACCCGTGCTGCTTTTGGCCCTCGTCGCGCCCCCAGAGGCTGAGGCGCCGCCCCAACCGGATCCGGCCCCGGTCGCCGCGCCCGCGCCCGCGCCCGAACCAGCTCCCGGGGCCGAACCCGCGCCCGCGCCTGAACCAGCGCCCGCGGCCGAACCAGCGCCCGCGGCTGAACCAGCGCCCGCGGCCGAACCCGCGCCCGCAACTGACGAAGCCGCGCCGCGCGGACCCCAGCCGGTACCGCCGATGGAGGCCGAGCCGCCCCCCGAGGGGCAAGCGGCGCGCAAGCCCCATCGCGTGCCCGCCAACGCGGCCCCCTTGCCGCC
>JAUIJR010000715.1 GCA_030431075.1 Polyangia bacterium
GGTCCAGCCGCGCTGGCGCCGGTCGAGAAGAGAAGCGCGCCACCCAAGGTGACGGTGGTCAGGATGGTCTTGAAGAGGTTCATGGCTGGCTCCTTTTGGTGTTGGCGTTCTGGTTGGGGTTGGGGGGCTGCCTCATGCGGCCCGTTTGCTTCGACGCGAGCGTTGGCCGGTGATTGGCGGCGCGCTGGAAAAGCGCGGCTGCAATCGCCGTGAAGCTTCGGTAAAGCGTTGGCGGGCCTACGGTGCGTTCGACGCGGGGCCCGGGAAGGGGCGCACGAAGTGGGGACTTTTGCCCCGCCGCGGCGTGGCTTCAGTCGAGTTCGCGCGGGCGCACGGGTTCGAAGCTGCGCCAGCGCATGCGGTAGGCGAGCTCGTGACCCTCGGCGTCACGCGCGATCGCGATCAAGGGGGCGGACTGCGCGCTCGGATCCAAGCGCCACAGCTGGTGGCGGGTGCCCTCGACCGTGAACTCGGCCAGCGGCTCGAGCGGGGTGTTGGCGCTCCAGGCGGCGATGTCGTCGACCGCGTCGGCGGGAGCGTGCGCCCACAAGAGGGTGTCGCCATCGCTCGCGCGTCGCATGGCGAGCTCGAGTCCGTCGCCGGCGTCGAGTTGCAAACCGGGCCCGCGGGGGGCGCGAGCTTCGACCAGCATGATGTCGAGCAGCTCGCGGGTCATCTCGACCAGCTCCGGCTTGGGATCGTGGTCGCGGACGAAGCGGAGGCTCAGGGCCAAGAAGATCCGGCGGCCCGATTCTGGCGCGCGCAGGTAGCTGTTCTCGAGCAAGACTCGGCCCGGGATGCGGCCGACGGAATTATAGACCTCGACGCTCTCCCCGAAGGCGCGGTCGGGCGAGGGCTGCAGGCGGTTGCGGGCCTCGAGCAAGAGGGCTTGGATGCGCTCGAGGTCCACCCGCGCGAGCGGAAAGCGAGCCGACGCGGGGAGCTCGTCGTGGAGCATCACGCGGCGCAAGATGTCCTGCAGCTCGAACAAGGTCGTGCAGTTGCCCCGGCAGGCCTCGCTTTTCCACTCGCCTTTGCGCTTGGGGATCTCGCCTTCGAGCTCGCCTTCTTTGTAGTGGATGGTCGGCGAGACCCGCAGGCCGTAGCCGCGGTTCTCGGGCCCGTAGCGCGACTGGATGGCCATGACGGGCAGCCCGTACTCGGCCGTCACGTAGCGCGTGTTCGTCTCGTCGAAGCCGGCGATCTCGATCAGCCGGTTGTAGTTGCGGTTGCTGCTGTGCAGCAGGGCGTCTTTGTACAGCGAGTAGACGCTCCCCGAGAAGCGGCCGTCGATGTCCTTGAAGCTCAAGCGGGCGTCGCCGGTGAGGCCGAGCTTCGAGAGGGTCCACAACGCGCTGATCGAGGCCATGAGCTTGACCGTCGACGCGGGCACGAAGTGCTTGGGCGCGGGCAAAAATCCGGTGTCCTCGATGGTGTAGTAGCGAAGGCGTGGCTGCTCGACGCCCGGGCTGGTCGTGGCGACGAGCGTCAAGCTCCCGCGCGGCGGCGTGTACTTTTTTGCTTCGAGGCCGGCGGCGAGCTGCTCGCGGTCGGCCAGGTGAAAGGCCGCGTCGAACCAACGCCCCGTTTGGTGCGCGGGATCGAAGGCGAGAACGCTCGGATGGCTCGCCCACCACTTCACCATGCGCTCGGCCTCCGGGTCCGGGGCGGGGGGAGCCTCGATCTCGGGGGCGGCGGCCTCGGCGGGCCGCGTCAGGGGCGGAGGCGGCTCCGGGCTGGGGGCCGGGGTGCAAGCGGCGAGCGCCA
>JAUIJR010000716.1 GCA_030431075.1 Polyangia bacterium
GGCCGAGCTGCCCTTGCACGAGGGCTTTCGCCGCACCGTGGTCGAGCTTCTCGACGAGCCCGCGCCCTCGGAGCAGCACACCTTCGAGGTCCTGCGCGCGCAAGTCGAGCGCATGGCCCAGGTCTACCCCGAAGGCGATCGTCGCCTCATCGAGGCCGTGCTCGACCTCGAAGATCCGCGCGTCGTCACCTACGCGCTCGCGTCCTTGGTGCCCAACGTCGAGGCCCTCGAGGGCATCTCCTCGCTGAGCCACGACGGCGTCAGCGCGCAGTCTCGCCTGCAGCAGCGCTGCTTGGAGGCGCTGAGCTGCGACGCGCGCGTCGACATCTTGCTCGAGCGCCTGGCCGTGCTGATGGACCACCTCGGCGGCACGCGGGCGAGCGCCGAGTCGCTGAACTAGTTGTGGCTCTTGCTCGGCCTTAGACCGTGCGCAGCAAGCTGCTGCGACGCGGGCCGGTGCCGCTCATCTTCGAGGCCGCGAGCGCGACCCGGGCGGCCGTCGACAAGATGACCTCGGCGTGCTGCCCGTCGGGTGAGGCGATGATGACCGGCGTGCCCGTCTCGCCGCCGTGGCTGACGCGATGGTCGATGGGCAGCTGGCCGAGCAGGTCGACCTCGAGCTCCTCGGCCAGGCGCTTGCCGCCGCCGCTGGCGAAGATGCGGTCGTGGTGGCCGCAGGCGGGGCACACGTAGTGGCTCATGTTCTCGATCACGCCGACGACCGGGATCTCCAGCTTGTCGAACATGTCGACGGCCTTGCGCACGTCGAGCAATGCGATCTCTTGCGGCGTGGTGACGATGAGGCCGCCGGTGATCGGGATGAGCTGACCCAAGCTCAGCTGGGCGTCACCCGTGCCCGGGGGCATGTCGACGATGAGGTAGTCGAGCTCGCCCCACTCGACGTCCTCCAAAAACTGCTGCAAGAGCTTGTGGATCATCGGACCGCGCCAGATGACCGCGCGCCCCGATTCGACGAAAAAGTCGATGCTCATCACCGGGATGCCGCGGTGCAAGGCGGGGACGATGCGATCGCCGCTCGTGCTCTTGTCGGCTTGGCGGCTGGGCTTGCCCATCATGTGCGGGACCGAGGGCCCGTAGATGTCGGCGTCCAAGATGCCGACCTTGGCGCCCAGGCGTTGCAGGGCCAGCGCCATGTTCACGGCCACGGTGCTCTTGCCGACGCCGCCTTTGCCCGCGGCCACTGCGATCACGTTCTTGACCGAGGGCATGCGATCGAGATCCTGGCGCGGCGGCTTGCGCGGGACTTTGAGTCCCCACTCGATCTGCACGGCGCGACCAAAGGGCTCGAGGGCCGCACGGATGTCTTGGTCGAGCTTGCCCTGCATGGGAAAGCCCGGCGAGATCAGAGCGACCTCGACGCGGATCCGGCTCTCGTCGATGTCGATGTCGCCGACTTGGCCCGACTTGAGGATCGAGCGCTCGAGCGCGGGATCCGAGACGGCGTCCAAAGCGGTGCGGACCTGTTCGGGCGTGATCTCACTCATGAGCTTGGCTCGCTCGGGCGCGGGTGCAGCCCGAAGCCGGCCCCATGTAGCACCCAGCTTCGCCCTAGGCTACCCTGCACGCGATCGGCGGTAGAAGGTGGTGTCTCGCGGTGCGAGCGCCCCCCGCCGCCGCTGGAGCGCAGACATGGCCGTCCTCGAAATCGTCAAATACCCCGATGAGCGCCTTCGACACGAGACCTTCGATGTCGAGACGATCGACGACGGGGTCAAAGAGCTCGTCCGCGATCTCATCGACACC
>JAUIJR010000200.1 GCA_030431075.1 Polyangia bacterium
GCGGGCTAGACTCCCCACGGAAGATGCGCGCGCTCTCGCTTGCGATCACGCTCGCGCTCGGACCCGCCGCGGGCGCCCCCGCCGACCCCGGACCCTCCGAGCCCGCGACTGCCGCGGACCCCGAAGCTTCGGGGCCCGAAGGCGATGCCGCGCCCGAAGGCGATGCCGCGCCCGAAGCCGAGACCGCGCCCGAAGCCGAGACCGCACCCGAAGCCGAGACCGAAGCCGAGACCGAGTCCGACGACGAGGCCGATGCGGCTACGCCCCTGCTCGACGAGGCCGCGTTGATCGCGGCCGGCGAGCGCCCTGCCCTCGAAGGCGTGCTGCCTTGCGGGCTGCGGGTCATCGCCGTGCGCGACGACAGCCTGCCCGTCGCCTCGGTCGTGCTCGCCGTCGAGTCCGGCACCCGTGACGACCCGAAGGAGCTCCCGGGCCTGGTGCACGCCCTCGCCTATCACATGCTCGCCGGCAACCGAGAGCTGCGTCCGGGCCAAGCCCTCGCCGACGTTCAAGACTTCGGCGGTGTGGCCTCGATGGCCGTCGGCGCGGGTCAGGTCCGCTTCGAGAGCCTCGCGCCCTACGCCCAGCTCGATCGCTTGCTCGACCTCGAAGCCGAGCGCCTGCGTGCGCCCTCGACCAGCCGTCGCATGTGGACCAAGATGCTCGGCTACGCCCGCCGCGACGCGCGGCCTCGCCTGCCCGTGGTGCGCGAAGCTTGGGCGGCCGCCTGGCGCGACCCGGGCTTGGCGCACGACGGCCGCGAAGTCCCCAAGGCCCTCAGCGAGCTCGTCGAAGGTGCGCTCGGAGCCAAGATCGCCCAGCACTTCGACTACGCGCGCGCGACCTTGGTCGTCGTCGCCCCCGAGGCCCCCGCGGATCTCTACGCCAAAGTCGAGCAGCGCTTCGCGGACCTGCCCGCCCGACCCCGCGCCAAGTTCACGAGCACCGCCGCGCCCAGCCCCAGCTCGGCCTCCTTGGCGGTGCAACGCCAAAAGGGCGACACCTTCGTGTGGCCGGTGGCCCCCACCAGCGCCGCCAAGATCTACGCCGAGGCCCTGTGCGGCACCCTCAATCGCATGGGTGCCCAGCCCGGCGAGGCCAAGAACACGCGCGTGCGCTGCAACTTCTACGAAGAGGTGCGGCGCCCCCTGCTCTTGATCCGCGGCGGCGGCAGCGATCCTCGCGCGAGCATCCAAACGCGCCTCGAGCTCGTCGCGGCCGGGGGCGCCGACGCCGAGTTCGCCAAGCAAGCCGAGCGCGCCCGCGCCAAGCGCCTCGAGCTCGAGGCCCGACCGCTGGACTTGGCCATCTTGCTCGCCCAGGGCATCGCGCGCGGCCCCGGCGTCGGGGCGCCTCGCTACCTCGCCGTCTCGAGCATGACCGGGCGCGCGAGCTTGGGAGACAGCGGCAAGACGGCTCCGGCCGAGGCCGGCAACCTGGCCTCGACCGCACAGGCGCTTCAGCTCGTCGCCCCTGCGAACGACCCTTCGGCCAAACCGGGCAACGCACGCCCAACGAACCCGACCCCGCGCGCCGTCCCCCGGGTGGTCCCCGCCCCGAAGCTGGGTGAAGCCGCCAAGTCGGAGCCTGCACCGGCCCCCACACCGAGCGCGGAGGAGGCCGAGCAGCGATGAGCCGCGGCAAGTCGCAGCGACGCCGCACGGGCCTGTTGGGGCTCGCGCTCGCCCTTGCGGCCACCAGCGCGAGCGGCTGTCGCAACCGCAAGCGGGCCCTGGCCCCCGTCTCCTTCGACCCCGTGCAGGCCGCCCAGCTCGACGAAGCCGACCGCCACGCCGCCCCGGTCTGGCCCCGCGTCGAACGGCAGATCCTCGCCAACGGCCTGCTCGTGCACGTGCTGCACGAGGCCGAGGCCGTCGATCTCGAGCTTCGCATCTTGTTCCCCACCGCCCCCAAAGCCAACAAGCTCGCCGCCTTGCCCACGGCCGTCGCCGCCTTGGCCACCCGCGACGAGATCAAACGGCGGCTGCGGGGACTCAAGGTCGCGGTGGTCATGGACTCGGGCCCGGGCCGCATCGAGCTTCGCATCCGCGCCAGTCAAAGCGACGCAGCCACGGTCCTTTCGCGCGTGGCCCTCGGCCTGGCCCGCGCCCCGAACGCCCGCCGCGTCGGCATCTTGCTGCAAGCCGAGACCGCGCGCCTGCGTCAGCTCGACGCCGACACCCTGGCCAGCAGCTACGTGGTGGCGCGTCTCTTGGACCTGCCCATCGAGCACCTGCTCCCGCGCGAGGCGGGGGCCGACCCCGCCGCGGTCGAGCGCGCGTGGAAGCTCTTTTCGGATCCGCGCGACGCGGTGCTCATCGTGCACGGGGCCGAGACCCTCGACGCCCTCTCGGGGCCCCTCGACGAGATGGCCGAGCGCTGGAAGGCGAGCAGCCCCCGCCTGCGCGCGCCGGTCGAGACCAGCTTGGAGCGCCTGCGCCGCGAGGTCGAAGCGCCGCGCAAGGGCCACATCCTCGACGCCCCCTCGGCCCGCTTGTGGGTGCTCGAGGGTGCGGCCAAGTCGGCCAAAGGCGGCGGCCAGCTGGTGCTCGGACGCGTCATCGACACCTCCACGCCCGAAGCCCGCGCCCGCGCCCGCTTGGCCCAGCGCCTGCTTCAACAAAAGGTCGACGCCCGCTTGGTGATTCACGGGGCGAACGGGACCTTGTTGATCAGCCACCGCCTCTCCTCGAAAGACCCCCTCACCAGCATCAAGCGGCTGGTCGACGAGGTCGAGAGCCTCTCCAAAGAGCCGATCCAGCCCGAGCGACTGACCCAAGCCGCCCGCTTGTGGCTCGGGGCGCGCGTCGTCTCGGCGAGCTTGGATGGCGAGGACTGGACGGGACTGTGGGCCGAGGCCATCGACCTCTCGCTGGACGACGAGAGCATCGGCCTCGCCCTGGGCCGCGATGCCGCGGCGATGCTCGAGACCACTTCGGCCGAGCTGCAAGAGTTCGCCCGCACCTGGGTTCGGCCCCGCCATGACGAAGGCGGCTGGGTCTGGGCGCTGGCCGGGGCAGATCCGGAGATCCGCGCCGCCCTCGATGCCGCCTTGCCCCTCGAGGACATCAGCTTCGACTAGCGGCGAAAGCGGGCGCTGCGAATGCAACGACCCCCGGCAGTCCATGGTCGGACCGGCGGGGGTCGAAAGGCGCTGGAGCGCTCGCTCGGCTCAGACCTTGTGGCCCGAGGCGCGGACATCCTTGAGCACGGCGTCGATGCCACGCTTGTCGATGATCCGCATGCCCTTGGCGCTCACCCGAAGCTTGACCCAGCGGTTCTCGGTGGCGACCCAAAAGCGCTTCCAGTGCAAGTTCGGCAGGCTCCGCTTTTTGGTGCGGACGTGCGAGTGCGAAACGTTCATGCCGACCAGCGGCTTCTTTCCAGTGACCATGCAGATCTGCGACATGCCGTCCTCCGGGGGAGGCGGAACATCCCCTCACCGGCCCTCGCTGTCAAGGCGATCGGTCGAGATTTAACCCTCGATCGGAGCCTTTGTCGCTCCGCCTGGTCCGAAGCCGTGGATCTCGACGAGATCCGCCCAGTGCACCGCTTCGAGGGCCTCGGATCTGCGCAAAAACTCAGTCGAGCAGGACGCCGCGTTGTGCGCAGACCTTCTCCACCGAGCTGCGCTTGGGGCCGGAGAGCCGCTTGATCGCGGCTTTCGCCTTGCTCGCGCTGCCCATCTTGCACGCGGCGACCCCCATCAGCTGCTGGGCCGCGGCGCTGCGCTTGGCCCGGTTCGACTGGCGCGCCAGCTCGTAGGCCTTGGCGTCGTTGCCGGCCATCGAGGCCGATCGCGCGTCGGCCAGGGCCTGTTCGGGATCGACCTTGGGCTTGGGGGGCGAGACCGGCTTGTTGTCGGGCTCCGCCTTCGCGGGGGGGTCGGGTTCGGGCTCCGGCTCGGGTTCTGGTTCTGGTTCGGGCTCGGGTTCCGGCTCGGGCGCGACCTCGGGCTCGGGTTCGGGTTCGGGTTCGGGCTCCGGTTCCGGCTCGGGCTCGGGTTCGGACGCGCGTTCGGGCTTCGGCGCGGCCTCGGCCGGCGCGTCCGCGACATCGGCTTGCAGCTCGCCGGGGCCTTCGTCGCGCGTGACGAACACGACCAAAGCGATCGCCGCAGCCGCGCCCAACAACCACGGCCAGATCGCGGCCTTGCGCGGCGCAGCGATGGGCTCCGCCGGCGCGAGCGGGAGCGGGGCCGCGAGGGGCTCGTCTTCTTCGTCGTCGTCCGCTTCGGGCGCGGCCTCATCGTCCGCTTCGGGCTCGGCTTCGACCTTCGCCTCCGGCTCGGCTTCATCGTCCGCTTCGGGCTCGGCTTCGACCTTCGCTTCGGGCTCAACTTCGGTCTCGGCTTTCGGCTCAGCTTCCGCCTCGGCTTGCGGCTTTGCCTCCAGCTTCGTCGAGCTCGCACCGGGCGGCGTGAAAAAGGGCGAAGCGCCAAATGGCGAGCTCCCAAAGGGGGACGCGCCGGCGTCGCGCTTGACGGCCGCGAAGGGCTGCGGCTTGCCTTCACCACCGGCCTTCGAGCTCTTTAGCTCTGAAGCCTCGTCCTTGTCCTCGAGGGGCGGCGGCCCGTCGCGCGGGGTGGGGGCCGGTGGCTGACGGCTCGTGTCGCTGACGGGCAAGGCGACCGATCTCGACGCGCCCGGCAAAACCAAGGCCTTGGCTGGCGGGCTGGCCGTCGGGCTGGCCGTCGCAGGCGGCGGAGCGACGAGCGGGGCCGTGCCCGGCGGCGGCGGCAAGACGGGGCCCCCACCGAGGATCTCGTCCCACGCCGCTTCGCTCGATGCGAGGCGCGTGCTCGAGTCCGAGGGCTTGGTCCCCGCCTCCTCGTCATCGTCACCTTGCATCGCAGCGAAGCTTACGCAGACCCGCGCACTTCGGCCAGCTGCGCGCGGCGCGACGCGACGCGTCGGGCCAGCTCGGGTCGAGGGGCGGGCGCACCCGCGCCCGCGATTCTCACAAGGACCAGCTCAGGTACTTCGTCTCGAGGTAGGCGTCCATGGCGTACTTCCCGCCTTCGCGCCCCCACCCGCTTTGCTTGAAGCCACCGAAGGGTGCTTCCGGGGTGCTGGGACGCCCGTCGTTGATGCCGACGATGCCGTACTCGAGGGCTTCGCCGACGCGAAAGCAGCGGGCGACCCCGCGCGAAAAAAAGTAGGCGGCGAGACCGAAGTCCGTGTCGTTCGCCCAGTCGATCGCCTGCTGCTCCTCGTCGAAAACGCACACTGGCGCGACCGGTCCAAAGGTCTCCTCACGCATGACGAGCATCTCGTGGTCGACCTCGGTGAGCAGGGTCGGCGCGTAGTAGGTCGGCCCGAGCTCGGGCAGAGCTTGCCCCCCACAAACGAGCTTCGCCCCTCGGGCCCTCGCGTCGGCAACGTGGCGCTCGACCTTCTCGAAGGTCGCCCGGTCCACCAAGGGTCCGATCTCCGCCGCGGGGTCCATGCCCGGCCCGACGCGCAGCGCCTCGAGACGCGCGGCCAGCTTTTGCATGAAGGCCTCGGCCACCGGCCGCTGCACGTAGATCCGGTTGACGCACACGCAGGTCTGGCCGCAGTTGCGAAACTTGGCCGCGACGATCTCCTCGACCGCTTGGTCCAAGTCGGCGTCATCGAAGACGATGGCCGGTGCGTGCCCCCCGAGCTCGAGGCTGAGTCGGGGCAGGTGCTCGGCCGCGGCGCGCACCAACCATTTGCCGACCTCGGTCGAGCCCGTGAAGCTGACCTTGCGTACGCGCGCGTCGCCCAAGATGGCCTTTCCGTGGGCCTCGGCGTCGCTCGTCGTGACCACGTTGAGCACCCCCGGAGGAAGGCCCGCCTCGACCGCGAGCTCCATCAGGGCCAAGGCGCTCAGGGGCGTGAGCTCGGCCGGCTTGACCACGGCCGTGCAGCCGACGGCGAGGGCCGGGCCGATCTTGCGGGTGATCATCGCCAGCGGAAAGTTCCAGGGGGTGATGGCCGCGACCACGCCGACGGGCTGGCGGTGCACCCAGATCCGTTTGCCCGCCTTGGGCGAGGGGATGGTCTCGCCGTAGATGCGCTTGCCCTCCTCGGCCGCCCAGGCGATGAAGCCCGCCGCGTAGCGGACCTCGCCGGCCGCCTCGGCCAAGGGCTTGCCCTGCTCGCGGGTCATGATGCGGGCGAGTCGCGTCTCGTTCGCGTGCATGGCCTGCGCGAGCTTGCGAAGGGCTTCGGCGCGCGCCTCGGCCGTCGCGCTGCGCCACTGGGGCCAGGCCGCGTGCGCGGCTTCGATGGCCGACTCGGTCTGCGCGACCGAGCAGTCGGCCACCTCGCACAAAGTCTCGCCCGTCGCGGGGTCGTGTACCGCAAAACGACCCGACTCGCCCTCGGCCCAGGCCGGGCCGATGCGTGCGCGCGTCTCGAACTCCAAGGCCTTGCGCCCGTCTTCTCTCATCGTCGACATCCTGATGCTTTGCCGTCGCGTCGGCTACCAGCCGAGGGCCAAGCCATCCTTGCGCGACTCACTCGCCCCGATCCAAATCCCGTGCTCATGGTTGCGCCACACCGCTTGGTAGCCACCGTAGCCGCCGACCCGGTCCTCGATGCGATGCCCGCGGCGCGCCAGGGCCCGACGGACGTCGGCGCCGATGGCCGACTCCAAGTAGACCGTGCCCCCGTCGAGCATCGCTTCGCCCGTGGGCTGACTCGAACCGAGGTGGAGCATGCGCGCCGCGTCACCCGCTTCTTGTAGCCCCATGTCGAAGTCGATCAAGTTGACCATCACCTGCGCGTGCATCTGGGGCTGCGCGGCGCCTCCCATCACGCCAAAGGACATCAGCGCTTTGCCTTCGCGTGTGACGAAGGCGGGGATGATGGTGTGAAAGGGTCGCTTGCTCGGCGCGTAGACGTTGAAGTGCCCGTCTTCGAGCGCGAAGAGCTGCCCGCGGTCTTGCAGCCCAAAGCCGAGGCCCGGCGGAACCATGCCCGAGCCCATGCCGCGGTAGTTGCTCTGAATCAGCGAGACCATGTTGCCCTCGGCGTCGGCGGTACAAAGGTAGGTCGTGTCGCCGCGCTCGAGGGCCGGGTTGCCCGCCTCGATCCGCTTGGCCGCCTTCTTGCCGATGAGCTTGCGTCGCTCGGCCAGGTAGGCTTCGGAGATCAGGCCGCCGACGGGAATCTCGTTGAAGGCCGGGTCCGCATAGAATTTGGCCCGGTCTTCGAAGGCGATCTTCTTGGCCTCGATCAGGTGATGGAGGTAGGCCTCGGAGCCGAAGCCCATGGCCCGCAGATCGAAGCCCTCCAAGATGCCGAGGATCTGTTGGGCGGCGATGCCCTGCCCGTTCGGCGGCAGCTCCCACAAGTCGTAGCCGCGGTAGTTGAATCGCACCGGCTTGACCCAGGTCGAGCCATGCGCAGCGAGATCTTCGCGGCTGAGATATCCGCCTTGGGCCTGAACGTGCGCCGCGATCGCCTCGGCCAGGTCGCCACGATAAAAGGGCCCGGGACCGTCGGCGGCCAGGCGTCCGTAGGTACCCGCGAGCCCTGGGTTCTTGAAGATCTCACCTTTTTGCGGGGTGTTCCCCCCCGGCATGAAGGTCTGCTTGAAACTCTCGAATCGAGACAAGCTCGCGGCGTTCAGTTTCCAGTAGTGGGCGATGAGTTCGCTGACCGGGAAGCCATCTTTGGCGTAGCCGATCGCCGGCGCCAAGATCTCGCGCATGGTCTTGCGACCGAAGCGGCCGTGCAGGGCGAACCAGCCATCGACGCAGCCGGGTACCGAGACCGGCAGCGGTCCGTGGGCGGGGATGGCCTCGAGCTTCTCTTTGGCCAAGCGTTCGCGCAGGGTCTTAAGGTCGAGCGCGGCCGGGGAGCGACCGCTCCCGTTGAGTCCGTAGAGTCGCCCCGAAGACTGCTCCCACACGATGGCGAACAAGTCGCCCCCGATCCCGCAGCCCACCGGCTCGACCACGCCGAGCACCGCGTTGGCGGCGATGGCTGCGTCGACGGCCGTACCGCCGGCGCGCAGGATGTCCAGCGCAGCCAAGGTCGCAAGGGGTTGCGAGGTGGCGGCCATGCCCTCGCGCGCGATGACCTCGGAGCGCGTCGCCTCGCGGCGGCCCGTGATGCGGTCGCCGGCGCGCGCGAGGGCGCTGGTCAAGCCCGTGCTCGCCACGCCGGCCAGGGCCGAGGCGCCCGCCATCCAGCTGCGCCTACGCATCTTCGCCCTCGCTTGCGTTGGAGAGGGCGCGCTCGCGCAGCTGGGCCTGCACCACCGTCAAGACCGTCATCTGCACGATGTTATCGACTTCGCAGTCGCGTTCGAGCACGGTCACCGGTTTGTCCATCCCCAGCAGCAAGGGCCCCACGGCCGGGATGCCGCCGAGCTCGCGCATGAGCTTGTAGGCCACGTTTCCGGACTCCAAGTTGGGAAAGATCAGGACATTGGCGGGTCCGGTCAGGCGGCTGAAGGGGAAGTTGCGTCGCTGCAGCTCGTAGTTGATGGCCACGTTGGCCTGAACTTCGCCTTCGACCTCGATCTCGGGGCGCTTTTCTTCGAGCAACTCGACCGCCTCGCGCACGCGCCGAGAGCTCGCCGACTTGGTCGAGCCGAAGTTGCCGTAGCCCAGCATGGCCACCCGCGGCTCGACCCCGAAGAGCTGGTTCGCCGTGTCGGCGACGAGCTCTGCGACCTCGGCCAGGCCGTGGGCGTCGAGGTCGACGTTGACCGTGGTGTCCGCGAAAAAGATCGGGCCATCGCGGTGCAGCATCAAGTAGGTGCCGGCCGTGCGCCGCACGCCGGGGGCCAAGCCGATGATCTGTAGCGCAGGTCGGATCGTCTCGGGGTAGGCGTAGCGCAGGCCGCTGACCACGCCGTCGGCGTCGCCTTCGGCCAGCATCATCATGCCGAAGTAGTTGCGGCGGCCCTGCATCAGCTTGCGCGCCGCCAGCAGGTCCACGCCCCGGCGCCGACGTGCCCGATGCAGCGCCTCGGCAAAACGCTCGCTGCGCTCGTCGAAGGCCGGGTCGAACATGTCGAAGCTGTCGGCCGGCAAGTTGACGTCGTGCTCCGCGATCGTCTGCTCGATCGACTCGCGCCGCCCCAACAAGATCGGGCGGGCGATGCCCTCGTCGACGAGGATCTCGCAAGCTTGCAAGATGCGAAGGTCGTCGCCCTCGGGAAAGACGATGCGACGCGGGCCCCGTCGCGCCAGGCGAAAGAACTTGCGCATGATGGCCGTGGAGCCGCCTCGAAGGTTGCGCAGGCGCGCGTGGTAGGCCGTCTCGTCGTGGGCCCGCGTGGCCAGCCCCGTCTCGACCGCGGCCGCGGCCACGGCTGGCGCGACCCACTGGACCACACGCGGGTCGAAGGGCTTGGGGATGATGTAGTCGGGGCCGAACTCGAAGTCACCGGCGTAGG
>JAUIJR010000717.1 GCA_030431075.1 Polyangia bacterium
CACACCCGCTCGCTCGCGTGGACCTTGGAGAACTTCGAGGTCCGCAACGTGCTGCACAACGGCCAGGTCGTCGCCGACGATCCGGGCTCGCCCCCCCAAGAGGCGATGGTCGCCTGGGCGCGTGCGAAGGCCGAGGTCGGCGAGCTCGAGGCCGTCGCGGCCGAGATCCCGACGCCGGCCGGACGCAGCGACGCCATCGTCGACCCGGTCGGCAGCTGCGCGGCCGCGCCGACCGATCCCAAGCTGAGCTTGTTGTGGGGGCGAGTCGAAGATGTCGACGGCACCTACGGGCAAAACCCCAACGACCACTCGCTGGTCTTGCGCGTCGACTACGGCCAAAGCTCGGTGCTCTTCACCGGCGACCTACAGATGATGGGCCTGTCGCGCATGAGCGCCCACTTCGCCCAAAACCCCGAGGTCTTCGACGTCGACATCTACCAAGTGGGTCACCACGGCTCGCACAACGCGACCAAGCCCTACTTCGTCGAGCTCATGAGCCCCGAGCTGGCCGTGGTCTCGATGGGGGAGTACGCCCGCGACCTGGACTGGACCGCGCGTCGCTACGGGCACCCACACCACAAGGCCGTCGACGCCCTGCTGGACCCGGCGCACGGCGTGCAGGGTCTGCGCGAAGGCATCATCGCCGCGATGGTGGGGATCCGCGGCGGCTGGGAAGACCGCCCCTCCGAGTTCGAGCCGCGCCGCTTCGCCCAGGCCGTCTACGCCACCGGCTGGGACGGCGACGTGGTGATCCGGGCGCACGCCAACGGCTGGATCGAAGTCGAGACCGAACACGCGCCGCCGCCCTTGCCGGCCGAGTTCGCCGAAGACTGAGACGGCCGGCTACTCGCTACAGCTCTCGCAAGCTTGGGTCGCCACGCGACAGTCGCCACGGGCGCGCACGCAGGCGTTGTCGTACTTGGCCTCGTCCTTGCCCTCGGCCAGGGTGCAGATCTTGGTCTCGAGACCGCAGATCGCCTCGCGCAGATCGCAAAGGGTGTCGCAGCTGGTCTGGGCGCGCGCGGCCGCGAATCGATTCGCGTCGTCCTTGCTCAAGGCCGCGTCGGCAGGCGGGCGTAAGCCGGCCTCGCGCATGCGACCTTCGAGGCGCAGCAGCTCGACCGCCAGGGGATCGTTGGCGTCGAGTCCCAGACCGCCCACCGGCCCGGCGAGGCTGTCGGCTTCCGGCGCGGGATCTTCGAGGGTCTTGCGGGGCTTGGCGCTCTCTTTTTTCTCGGTGACCGTGTTGGCGCGGGGGCGCGCGGGCTTGGCGTCCTCCTCGGCCGGGGCCTCGTCGTCGAAGTCACCGGCGCCGGCGCGGTCTTGGCCCTGGACCCGGCCCGCCCCCTCGCGCGCTTCGCCGTCCTTGGCCTCCTCGGCTTCGGCCTGTTCGACCGCCGCGGGTGCGTCACTGGGCGTGGCTTGGGCGTCGGGCGCCGGCTCTTTGGCCAAACAGCCGAGGGCGAGCATCGAGCTCAGCGCGGTCAGGCGGAGGACTGGACGCGAAGGGGCGCGCACGCTCGGAGTCTAGCGCAGGCGCCCGCAGCGCCCACCCGGAGCGGGAACTGGGGCCAAGACCGCGGCCGACGGGGGGAGGCAGTCGCGCGCCACGCGAGGACGAGCATGCGAGCTCGGGCATGTGAGCGAAACGCCGCGCGAAAGGCTTGGGCCCGGCCCGGGGGCCGCGTACAGTGCGGCATGCGCTTGCGTCTCACGGTCTCGATTCTTCCCGCTCTCGCGTTGTTGGCCTCCGGCTGC
>JAUIJR010000201.1 GCA_030431075.1 Polyangia bacterium
CGCCAGCTTCGCCGCTGGCAGCGACAGGCTCGGGTGTCGTGGCGGAATCTTTTTTGTCGCAGGCCAGCAAAGTCAGTCCGGCCAAGAGCGTGGCGCGCCAAAGCGTCGACATCGCGCGCAGGATACTGCATCGGCGCCCCAACGCAGGAGGCCCGTCACAGGGGCCGAGCGCGCGCTCAGGACTCTGCGCTGGCGACGGCGGCCGCGATGTGGTCCCAGATCTCTTCGAGAAGATCCGCACCCGCAAAGAAGGGCAAGAGCAAACGCAAGGTGTGGCCGCCGGGCACGGTGACGAGAACGCCGCGCTCCATCAAGGCATCGCCCACCGCCGTCGCCCGAGCCTCTTCGCGTGCGCCGATCTGAATGCCGATCATCGCGCCCACGCCACGGATCTCGCTGACCGCCGCGATGGGCTTGCGGGCCGCGAGCTCGCGCAGGTGTTCGATCTGCGCGCGCGCGCTGTCGAGAGCCCCTTCGCGCTCGAGGGCCTCGAGCGTGGCCAAGGCCGCCGCGCAGGCCACCGGGTTGCCGCCAAAGGTGGTTCCGTGCGTGCCGCGCCCCATGTGCTCGGCCAGTTCGGCGCGCGCGATGCAAGCCCCGATCGGGTAGCCGTTGCCGAGCGCCTTCGCCAACCAGATCAGATCCGGGCGGATCTCGTCACCGACCAGGCTCGTCCACGCCGCCCAATCTCCGGTGCGACCGCAACCGCTTTGAATCTCGTCCATGCCGAGCAGCGCGCCGTGCTCGGTGCACAAGGCCCGCGCGCCTCGCAGGAACTCGGCATCGGCGGGGAAGATGCCACCCTCGCCTTGGATCGGCTCCATGAACACGGCGGCGATCTTTGGGCCCTGCTGCGCGAAGCAGGCTTCGAGCGCGGCGAGGTCGTTGAAAGGTAGGCGCAGGACTTTCATCCGCGCGAAGCGATCCGCCGCTTCGCTGTCGTCGCAACCGATGTAGGGCTCGCGGTACTTCGGGTTCGCCGTCAGCGACAAAGCCCCCAAGGTGCGGCCGTGAAAGGCGCCCTCGAAGGCCACGATGGTGTCGCGCCCGGTGGCTCGCAAGGCCAGCTTGATCGCGGCCTCGGTGGCCTCGGCCCCGGTGTTGGCGAAGAACACCCGCGCGTCGTCGATGGGAAACAACGCGCAGATCTTTTCGGCCAAGGCGAGCTGGGGCTCGGTGGCGAAGGAGTTCGCGCTGGCCGCGATGCGACGCAGCTGGCCCGAGATCGCTTCGATCCATCCCGGGTGCGCGTGCCCGAGGCAGGCGCAACCGATCCCTGCGATCGCGTCGATGTAGACCTTGCCCTCGGCGTCTTCGATCCGGGCGGAGCCACCCCCTTCGCGGGGGATGGCGCGCGTCAAGGTGACGCCGCGTTCGGGGTAGGTGGGCCAGCGCAGCTCGCTCATGGCGAGGTTCTCGCACAGGCCCGATCTCCTCTCAAGCCGTCGCGGCCGGCGTGCTCAAAAACGAAGTCGCCAACCGCCGGCCGTCGCGTCGACTCGCCAACGGCGCCGGTCGGCGGGGTGCAGTCCCCGGGCCGCGTCACGTCGCTTTTGCTTGCGCCCCGCGAAGGCAAAGGCTCCGGCCGTGATCGCGTAGACGGCCCCCACCGACATGACGCCGACCATCACGTTGGTGGTGATCTTGTACGCCCGCCAGCGATCCTCGATGGCCTGGGGATAGGTCGAGCCTTCGGGGCAGGGGTTCTCGCACAAGGCGGCGTCGAAGCGCTCGGCCTCGCGCAAGGTGAGCGGCCCAAAGGTCGCGACCCCGACGAGGCCAACGCCGGTCATGGTGACGCCGGTCCACATCGCGGGTTTGGCCCAGCGCGGCGGGACGCGCCCTTTGTCGCCCCCGTCGCCATCGCCGTCGCCGTCGCCGTCGCCATCGCCCGGCTGGGGTCCATCGCCATCTCCATCGCCATCGCCATCCCCGCCCTCCCCGCTCGGCCGCGGGGCGAAGACGATCTCGACGCTGCGTCGTTGGCCGGGCCGCAAGGTGACGGCCTCGATCCGCTCGCGGCCCTCGGCGTCGCGAACGACCACCTGGACTTCGCCCGGCATCAGCAAGATCGGAGGCGCCCCACTTTCGAGGGTTTTGTCGCCGACGCGGATCTCGGCCGGCGCGGTGGCCCCGCGGACCACGACGCGCAACTCCGAGACCTCGCCTTCGAGACGGGCCAAGGCGCGCGTGACCTCGGCGGCATCGGCCTGGTCGGGATAGCGGGCGAGATAGCTGCGGTAGCGCTCAGTCGCCCGCACGAGATCTCCCCCATGTTCGTAGGCCCAAGCGGCATTGAAGAGAGTATTGGCCGCCGCGATGGCCTCGTAGGAGCGGTCGAAAGCCTCGGCGGCGGAGACGTAACGCGTGGCCTGGGCCTCGGCCATGCCCCGCTCGAACCAGGTCTTGGCCAACTCTTTGGCGACGCGGTCCGGGTCTTGTTCGCCGGGGGCGCTCGTCGTGTCCGCTTCGCTCGAGGACGCTTCACTCGGCGGGGCTGCCTCGGCCACCCAGGCGAGAGAGCTGGTTGCCGCGAAGGCGAGCACGCGCAGCGTGTTCACGAGCTCTCGTCGGCTTCGCGCTTGCGCGGGGCTCATCCCTCGGCGCCTTCTTCGTCGTCGTCGTCGTCGAAGTCCGGCATTGGGCGCAGACCCGTGCCGCCGCTCTTGGCCGTGTCCGCCCCCGTGTCAGCCGAGTCCCCGTCGTCGGCCCCCGAGCCCCCCGCCGAGCTGCCGGCGCTGTGTTGATCGCGAGGGGGCCGGAACTTCGTCTTGATCGCCCCGGTGCGCGGACCTTCGTCTTCGCCGCTCGGACCGGAGGCCGCCCCGCTCGCCCCGCCCTCGGCCGTGGCCAGGGCCTCCCCGCCGCTGAGCTCGCCGTCATCGTCCGCGACGGGCTCGGCTACGAGTCGGTAAAAGAGGTTGTCGTCGCCGAGCGGTCGCAAGGTTGCCCGCGTCGTCTGCATGCCGGGCTTGACCAGCTCGAGGGTCACCGGGCCCTTGCCCTTGGGCAAGAGCAGCTCGGTCGGCGTCAGGGCCTCGTGGACTTCGCCGTCGACGAAGATCTGCGCGCCTTCGGGCTCCGTCGAGATGAACCAACGAACTTGGGCGCTCGGCGGGGGGGTGAGCTTTTCGGCCGCCGCTGGTGCTGGCTCGCGACCGAGCAAGCCGGCGGCGTAGGCGATGCCGACGGCTGCGCCGGCCCCCAACAAGGGCAGCAGGACGAGGGCGGCCCACGCTCGCTTGGGGGTCCCGAAGCCGGTGGCCTCGGTCACGCCCGCGCTCACCGAGTGGCTGGTGCTCGAGATGGCGGCGGGGTGCTCACCCGTCGGTGGGATGCCCGGGCGGATGCCGCTCGCGCTGCCGCGCAAAGAGGCCCGCACGTAGGCCACCCGCTCTCCGAACTCCGACTGCATGATGGCGGCCAAGGCCGCACGTGGATCGCGTTCGGTCGCCTCGCGCAGGCTCTCGCGCACGGCGTCGAGCATCTCGCGTGCATCCCCGAAGCGCTCGGCGGGATCCCGACTCAAGGCACGCGCGACCCAGCTGCGAAGGCGCGCGCTCGTGGCCTCCGAACAGCCGCGCAGAACCTCGTCGTCGATCGGCGGCACTTCGCAGGCGATCACGCGCTCGAGGGTCGCGGCGTCGGTGGCCTGGGCGAACAAGCGCCGCCCGTGCAAGAGCTCCCACGCGATGACCCCCATGGCGAACAAGTCGCTGCGCGCGTCGAGCTCGAGACCTCGGGCCTGCTCCGGGGACATGTAGGCGACCTTGCCCCGCAGCTCACCGGTGCGCGTGGACCCGTGCCGACCCGCCGCTTTCATGATCCCGAAGTCGGTGACTTTGACGAAACCGTCCATCGAGATCAGCAGGTTTTGGGGCGACACATCGCGGTGCACCAAGTTCAAGGCGCGGCCGCTGGCGTCGCGGATTTTGTGCGCGGCGGCGAGGCCTTCGAGGGCATCGGCGATCACCTGCAAGGTCACCGAGATCGGCAGGCGCCCGGGTCGAAGCGCGCGCACCAAGGCGGCCAGGGTCTCGCCTTCGACCCACTCCATCGCCATGTAGTGCAGGCCCTGCTCTTCGCCGAGGTCCAAGATCTCCACCACGTGCGGGTGGTGGATCCGCGCGGCGATCCTCGCTTCGTCGAAGAACATCTCGAGGAAGTCCGGTTCGGAAGCGAGGTGCGGATGGATGAGCTTGAGGGCGACGACCTTTTCGAAACCCGCGGTGCCGTGGACCCGGCCGAGGTAGACGGTGGCCATCCCGCCATGGGCCAAGCGGCGCAGGAGGGCGTAGCGGCCGACCTGGGCCGGCGGCGGACTCATCGAACGCGCCCCCGCGAGATCTCTCCCGCGCGGTCCGGCGGGAGAGGCCGATTCGGCTTCGTCACCACGCGGTGTCACGCTGCTCTTGGATTTCGCCCCATCGGACGCTGCGCGCGGCTCGGCCGGGGGTGCGTCGAGCACCCGTGTTTGCGCCTCTTGCTCCATGCTGGGGGGCGCCGCCACCTCGGCGGCGACGCTTCAAGATACGGGAATTGCGGCAGCTTGGGCACGGGCCGCGCGCGCAGCTCCGCGCGTCGGGCCGAGCGCTGCGCGCCGCCCAACTCGTCGCGCGTCAACGCGCATTCGGGCCGAGATCTCCTCGAAGAGATCTCCGAGATCTTTCCCAAGCCCGGAAAAATGTTTCATCAGTCGAGCAATTCCATGGATTTTCGAACATCGGAACTCCACCCCCGCTGTGGATGAGTTTTGCCATGAATACAGGAACTTACGCACAGTTATCCACAGCATCTAGTGTCTGCGTGAGTCACGCACCACCAGATATTGTGGAATGACCCTTGCGTGGCTTGGGTGGCTGGCGTAGGCACGAAGAGATCTCCTCTCAAGGGGAAAGACGACATGGCGAAACGACAGACGCGCAGGAGCATCTCGGTCAAAGGCATCACCTATCAGCGGCTCAAGGACTTTTGCGACGCCGAAGGGCGCAGCGTGAGCGGCTTTTTGGAGGACATCATCGCAGAGCGCCTCGACGCCGCCGGTGTCCCGATCCCCACGGTTCTCCGTCCGCGCCCCCCGCGCAAAGAGCCCGCGGCCGAAGAGATCGTCTCGCAGCACTTCACCTTTTGAGCCGAAAGGCGAGCTGGCTGAGCCGTGAGGCGAGTTGGCTGAGCCGAGACGCGAGCGGGTGACGAAGCTCGATCGGCCAAAGCCGGCGCGAGTTCGAGCCCAGCTTCGGCCAACCGGACGGAGCGAGGAGGGTCTCGAGGCCCCCAGCCCTCCACCGGCTGCGCGAAGCGGCAACCCCAGCAAAAATGGCGTAGGACCCTCGGTCCTCGCCATTTTTCTGTTTTGGCGCACCCAACGCCGGGCGGGCTTCAATACACTCGCTTCGACATGACGAAAAAGTACGTCGACTCCGTTCGCCGTCTTCTCTCCCGCCGCCGCGCGCTGCAAGGCATGGGCGCGCTCGTCGGGGCCGTCGCGCTCGGCTGTGCCGACGACGCGTCGGGCGATGACTCGACCGGCGAGACGGGCGACGGCGAGACTGGGGAGTCGGGCGAAGCTACGTCCGAGTCGGGCTCGGAGACCTCGAGCTCGACCACGGGTGACGGCGATGGCGACGGCGACGGTGATGGCGATGGAGACGGTGATGGCGACGGCGACGGCGATGGTGATGGCGACGGCGACGGCGACGGCGAGCTCTCTTGCACCGACAACCTGGGGATGGCCAACACCCAGCTGCTCGCGGGTGTCGACCACATCATCGTCTTGTGCATGGAGAACCGCTCTTGGGACCACTACTTCGGCGCGCGCGCGCTCGTCGAAGGTGAGGCCTCGAACGGCTTGACGGGCAGCGAGACCAACCCCGACATGATGGGCAACCCCGTCGGCGTCTACCAACTCGCGGACGACGTCGCCCCCGCCGATCCGCCGCACCAGTGGGACTCCGTCCACGCCCAGTGGGCCAACGGCGCCGGCGATCAGTTCGTCGTCGAAAACGAGAAGGTGAACCCGGGCCAAAAAGAAGAGGTCATGGGCTACCACGTGCGCAGCGCACTCCCCGTTTTGTGGTCGCTCGCCGACAACTACACCTTGCTCGACAACTACCACTGCGCCTTGTTGGCCGGCACCTGGCCCAACCGCTACTACATCCACGCCGCGACCGCGGGTGGGCAGCAGTCGAACTTCCCCTCGACGGGCGTGACCTCGATCCAAGAGATCTGCGACGACAACGGGATCTCGAACAACAACTACTACGACGGCATCGTCGCCTGGCAGACGGGCGCCTTCCCGATCGTCAGCTTCTCGCGCACGGACTCGCTGGACGAGTTCTTCGACAAGCTCGACAACGGTGGCCTCGAGTCGGTGGTCATCTTGGACCCCGACTTCTTGTCCAACGACGATCACCCCTCGAACGGCGAAGGTCCGGCCTTGGGACAGCTGCTGATGGGCACCATCGTGGAGTCGCTGGCCCAAAGTCAGTACTGGAACAACTCCCTGCTGCTCATCACCTACGACGAGCACGGTGGCTTTTTCGACCACGTGCAGCCGCCCACCACCGTCGACGACGACGCGGGCTTCGAGCAGATGGGCTTTCGTGTCCCGGCCGTCGTCATCGGCGGCAAGGTCCGCCGCGGCTGCGTGGTCAGCGACCTGCTCGAGCACAGCTCGTGGCCGGCGACCGTCACCCGCCGCTTCGGCTTGCCCGAGCTCAACCAGCGCGCGGCCGCGGCCGGCGACCTCTCGGTCGCCATCGATCCGCGCTTCGTCGATGACCCGCAGCCGCCCACGCCGCTGCCCAAGATCGACATCTCGGTCAGCCAGGCCCTCGCCCACGTCGGGCAGCAGACCAGCCAGCATGAGCTCTTCGATCTGCTCAACATCGAGGTGCCCTTGCAAGGAAGTCAGCTGCAACAAGCGCGCGCGGCTTGTCGACGACTCCTCGCGCGCGCCGAGCGGCTCGGCGTCGCGCGCCTGAGCCCCTGAGGGGCGGCGCCATGCCCCAAGCGGGGACCCGCGGAAGACCACGTCGAGACCGCCCGGTCCGAGCGTGCTAACTTGCCCAGCCCGTGGCCTACCTCGTACTCGCACGCAAGTACCGGCCGCAGACCTTCGACGAGATCGTCGGTCAATCGCAGGTCACGCGCACCTTGGTCAATGCGATCCGTAGCGATCGCGTCCACCACGCCTACCTCTTTTGTGGCGTGCGGGGCCTCGGCAAGACGACGGCCGCCCGCGTCCTCGCCAAGTGCCTGGTCTGCGAGCAGGGGCCCACGCCCACCCCCTGCAACGCGTGCAGCCACTGCACCGCGGTGATGGACGGGGGCTCCGTCGACGTGCTCGAGATCGACGGCGCGAGTAACAACTCGGTGGAGGACATTCGCTCGCTGCGCGATCAGGTCCACTACCTGCCGCAGTTCACCCGCCGCAAGATCTACATCATCGACGAGGTCCACATGCTGACCGCGTCGGCCTTCAACGCGCTGCTCAAGACCCTCGAAGAGCCGCCGCCGCACGTCACCTTCATCTTCGCCACCACCGATCCGCACAAGGTGCTGCCGACGATCTTGTCGCGGGTCAGCCGTCTCGACTTTCGCCGCGTGCGTCTGCGCGAGCTCGTCGACCACCTGCGCGAGATCTGCACGCGCGAGTCGGTCAAAGTCGAAGACGAGGCCCTCGCCGTCGTCGCCGGCGCGGCCGAGGGTTCGGTCCGCGATGCGATGACGGCGCTCGACAAGCTGATCGCCTTTGGCGAAGACCCCACCGAAGCGGGCATCGGGGCCGACGAAGCGCGCGCCATCTTGGGCCAAGCCGATCGCGCCTCGGTGGCCGCCTTGGCCGACGCCGTCTTCGCCCGCGACGCCACCTCGGCCCTCGAACGCTTCGACGCCATCACGCAGATCGGCTGCGACTTGCAGCAGTTCGCCTTGAGCTACCTGCAACACCTGCGCGACCTGCTGGTGGTCTCGCGCTGCGGCCGGCACGACGCGCTTTTGGATCTGCCCGACACCTTGCTCGAGCCTCTCGAGGCCCAGGCCCGCGAGTTGGATCCGACGCGGATCGCTCAGCACTTCGATCGCTTCTCTCGCGTCCTCGAGCAGCTCGAGGCCTCGCGCGTCCCCAAGATGGTCTTGGAGATGGCGCTTTTGGATCTCGTGCAGGCCGAGCCATTGATCCCGCTCGGAGATCTGGTCGAGCGTCTCGGTGCGCTCGAGTCGGGCTCGGGCGGCCCACCGCGAGGTGGCGGAGGCGCAGGCGGAGGGGCGGCACCCCGCGGCAACGCGCGGGACCCTCGCGCCGACCCCGGTCGCCGACGCGCCCACGCGCAGCCGGCCGCCGAGCGGCCCGTGGCGCCAGCCCAAGCCAGCCGCGCCGAGAATCCTACGCCCGCGCCGAGCCGAGCTGAAGATCCGACCCCTGCGCCCGCGCCGAGCCGGGCTGAAGATCCGACCCCCGCGCCGACCAGCACGCCCGACTTTTCGAGCTGGCGACCGCCCGAAGCGCCCCCCAAGGCGCGTCCACAGCGGAGGCCCGAGCCCAAGCCGACCCCTGAACCAAGCGCGAGTCCACCACGCGCCGCGAACCCGAACTCGAGCTCGCGTGGGCCCGACGCCAAAGCGACCCCACAGGGGATGTCGGGCATGGTCGATCAGTTCCGGGCCATGCTCGGCGCCGACGCCGACTTCACCTTGCGCGCCCCCGAATCCGAGCCCGAGCCGGCCACACCCCGGCCCGAGCAAGCGCCGCCCGACGCGGGCTGCTCGAGCTCACGCTGCTTGCCGCGGGACACGATCACCTTGGACAAGCACTCGCCCTTCGAGGCGTGGGAGCTGTTCTTGGACCAGGTCCGCGCCGAAGACGAGCTCTTGTTCGCCGTCCTCGCCGACTTCGGACTGCTCGAGCTGGCCGGCGAGCGCCTGCGCTTGGCCGCGGCCCGGGGCAGCTTTTGCGCCGACCAACTCGCGCACCGCCCCGAGCTGCGGGCCCGACTCGACGAACTTCTCGCCGCATGCTTCGGCGCCGCGATCCGCGTCGACCTCGAGGACCAGACGCCGGTCTTGCCCGAGATCCCGAGCCTGAGCTTGGTCGAGGCGCGTCGGAAACGCGCGCACCAACAAAAGGTGGAGCAGCGGGCCCGCACGCATCCGGGGATCCGCGCCGTTCTCGACACCTTCGGCGGCACCTTGTCCTCGGTCGAGGCCCTGACGCCACCGCCGCGCGATCCGCTCGAACCCGCGCCTCGCTCTTGAGTCGAGCCGCCGCGGGCGTAGCGCGCCCCGACGCTCCCCGAAGCGCCCCGGTGCGCTATGGTCCGGCCATGACCGAGTTCGACCTGGGCGCCCTCATGCAGC
>JAUIJR010000202.1 GCA_030431075.1 Polyangia bacterium
AGCGCGCCCCCTCGGGACAGTTGGTCGAAAAGAACTGCCGGCAGTTTCCGTTGTCGACGACCCGGATGGTGGAGTTGCCCTGCTTCAACTCGCTCAGCGGCTCGCCGGTCGCCCCCGTCGCCCCCGAAGCGCCGGTCGCCCCCGTCGCGCCCGAAGCACCCGAAGCGCCGGTCGCCCCCGAAGCGCCGGTCGCCCCCGCGAGCTCGGGCGGACAGTCGACCTGCTCGGGCGCCGGCGGGTTGCACATGACGCCCTCGGGACAACGCACCGAGACATGTCGCCAACAAGTCCCGTCCCCTTGCTTCAAGATGCGCTCGGTCGAGGTCCAGTCCTCGGCGTCCCCGTCATCGGCACCGTCACCATCGGCCTTCTCGCCTTCATCGGCGGCACCACTCGGCGGCGTCGCGGTAGTCGGCGCGCTTTCGGGCTCGCTCGATTTGTCGCATCCCCCCGAAAGGGCAACGGTGACGACGACGGCCGGAGTCCAGCGCACGGGAGCCATGCGCAACGCTACCACGCGCGTTCAGCCGCCGGACTTGGCTTTGGCGGCGTCGCTGGCCGGCTTCAGCTCGGGCGGGCAGGGGACATCCTGGGGCCGCGGCGGGTTGCAGGCGGCGCCCTCGGGACAGTTGACCATGAAGTAGCGGCTGCAGCTGCCGTCCGGATTGACCCGAATGCTCGCGTCATCCTCGTCGATCTGCATGACGAGCTGCCCGCCACTGTCGCTGCCGCCTTGGCCTCCGTCCTCGGCCGAGTCGTTGGCTTCGTTGCCCGTCGGACCCGTGGGTCCCCCCAACTCGGGCGGGCAAGGCACCGGCTCGGGCGGCGGCGGGTTGCAAGCAACCTCGGGCGGGCAGTCGACCGAGACATAGCGGGAGCAAGTCCCGTCGGCGTTCTTCTCGATCGTCTCCTTGGGCGTGAAGTCCCCCTCGTCTCCCGCGCCTTCCTCGTCGGCCGCGCTCGTCGGCGGTGCGGCGCTCGTCGGGGAGTTGTCCGTCTCCGTCGTCTTCCCACAGCCCGCGTTCAAAGCCACGGTCACGACGACGGCAGATGTCCAGCGGGCGGGAGGCATGGGCGCGAGGTTAGCATGGGGCTCAGCTTTCCTCGCGCCGGCCTACGTACAACAAGGGCATCACCAGCAAGGTGGCGAGGGTCGAGGTGAGGATTCCACCGATGACGACGGTGGCGAGCGGACGTTGGACTTCGGCGCCGATGCCCGTGTTGAAGGCCATGGGGATAAAGCCGAAGGCGGCGACCATGGCCGTCATGAGGACGGGGCGTAGCCGAGTTTGGGCGGCTTCGCGGACGGCCTCGAGGGCGGGGCGTCCGGCGCCTCGAAGGCGGCGGATCTGCGACACCAGGACCATGTCTCCGAGCACCGCGACCCCGAAGAGCGCCACGAAGCCTACTCCCGCCGAGATGGAGAAGGGCAACTCGCGCAGCCACAGGGCCGCGATGCCTCCGACGGCCGCGAAGGGCACGCCGATGAACACGCGCAGCGCGTCTCGGGTTCGGCCGTAGGTCGCGTACAAGAGGGTGAACACCAAAAGCAGGGAGAGAGGGACCACGATCCACAATCGTTTCTGCGCGCGCTCGAGGTGCTCGAACTGGCCGCCGAGGCGGGTGTAGTAGCCGGGCGGAAGCTCGACCGCATCGAGCTCGCGTCGCAGATCCGCGACGAAGGAGCCGATGTCCCGGCCGCGAACGTTCGCTTGGACCACCACGCGGCGGCTCGCCCATTCGCGCTGAATCGTCGACGGCCCTTCGAGCAGCTCGATCGTGGCCACCGCCGACAAGGGCACCTGGGCCCCCGTGTGGGATTGGATCGGCATCGCGCGCAAGGCCTCGAGGCTGCTGCGCGAGCTTTCGTCGACGCGCACGACTAGGTCGAAGCGCCGCTGTCCTTCGAAGACCTCGCCGACCTTGCGCGTGCCCAAGGACTCGATCCAGCCGAGGAGCTCGCCGACCTCGATCCCGTAGCGGCCCGCCGCTTCGCGATCGACCTCGATGCTCAGTGTGCCTTGGCCCGAGAGGGCTTCGACCGTTACGTCCGCTGCGCCGGGGATCGACTCGACGCGCGCGCGGACCTTCTCGGCGGCTGCTTCGAGGGCCTCGAAGTCCTCGCCGAAGATCTTGATGCCCACGTCTGCACGGATGCCCGCGACCACCTCGTTGAGGCGCATCTCGATCGGTTGAGTGAAGATGGAACGCATCCCGGGGAGGCCCTCGAGGGTGGCTTTCATGCTTTCGACCAGTTCGGCTTGGGTCGACGCGCGGCGCCATTGCGTGCGGGGAGTCAAGGTCACGAAGAGGTCCGAGACTTCGAGCCCCATGGGGTCCGTGGCCACTTCGGCCGTGCCCGTGCGGGTCCAGACTTTGTCGATCTCGTCCGGGAAGGCGGCGAGCAGCCGGGCTTCGATGGCAGACCCGTAGCGGATCGATTCATCTAGGGCGACGCCGGGGATCCGGACCGTGTTGATGGCGATGGCGCCTTCGTTGAGGCGGGGGACGAACTCCGTGCCCAGGCGCGTAGCGAGGGTGCCGGCGCCGAGGAGGGCGACCAAGGCCGCGAGCAAGACCGGCTTTCGTCGGCGCAAGGCCCAATCGAGTAGGCGGCCGTAGGCACGGCGTACGCGTTGGTCCGCGCGTGACACCGAGGCCTTGCGGGGGGCCCGCTTGCGTCGCAGGGCGTAGCTCGCCAGCACCGGCATCAAGGTGAGCGAGATGACCATCGACGCGGCCAGGGCGAAGATGACGGTCAGGGCCATGGGGCGAAAGAGCTTTCCTTCGACGCCTTCGAGCAAGAGGATCGGTAAGTAGACGCTGGCGATCACCAGCTCGCCGTAGAGGGTGGGGCGGCGTACCTCCAAGGCGGCGTCGCGGACGACCTCGCGGACGCTTCGCTCCGAGCGGTCCTCGGCCAGGCGGTGCGATGCGTTCTCGACCATGATCACCGAGCTGTCGACCACCAAGCCGAAGTCGATGGCGCCCAAACTCATCAGGCTGCCGGCGACTCCGAACTGCAGCATCGCGTTGAAGGCGAAGAGCATGGACAAGGGGATGGCGAGTGCGACGATGAGCCCAGCGCGAAGGTTGCCCAGAAAGACGAAGAGGATGGCGATGACCAGCAAAGCCCCTTCGAGCAAGTTGGTGCGCACCGTGTCGAGCACCCGATCGACCAGGTCGCTGCGGCTATAGACAGTCTCGAGCTGGGCTTCGGCGGGGAGACGCTTGCGCACCTCCTCGAGACGAGCCTCCAGTCGCTGGGTCAAGGCGCGGCTGTTCTCGCCGATCAGCATGAAACCCAGGCCGAGGACGGCTTCGCCTTGGCCCATGTAGGTGACGGCACCGCGTCGAATCTCGTGGTCTTCGCGGAGCTCGGCGACGTCGGAGAGGTGGATGTTCGTTCCATCGACCGAGGCGACCACCATGTCGCGTAGCTCGTCGAGCGTGCGCACGAGGCCTTGGCCTTGGACCAAGAGGGTCTCTCCTTGGGTCTCGAGGGCGCCGCCGCCGACGTTTCGGTTGCTCTCGGACAAAAGGCGCGCGAGGTCGTCCAGGTCGAGGCCGTAGGCCAGCAAGGCGCGGGGATCGATGACGACGTGAAACTGCCGCTCTTCGCCGCCCCAGGTGTTGACCTCTGCGACCCCCTGAACTTGGAGCATCTGCGGGCGGATGACCCAGTGGTGCAAGGTGCGAAGCTCTCGTGTCGAGAGCGTCTCGCTGTGCAGTACGTACTGGAAGACCTCGCCGAGGCCCGAAGTGAGGGGGCCCATCGAGGGCGGTGGCGTGCCGGCCGGCAGGTCAACCGTGGCCAGGCGTTCGCCGACGAACTGTCGGGCGTCTCGGATGTCCGTGCCCTCGTCGAAGATCGCGGTCACCTGGGTGAAGCCGAACTTCGAGACCGAACGGACCTCGCGCAGGCCCGGCAGCCCCGAGACCGACTGCTCGATCGGGAAGGCGAGCTGCCGCTCGATCTCGACGGGTGACATGGCCGGTGCGGTGGCGTTGATCTGGACTTGGACCGGCGTGGTGTCGGGGAAGGCGTCGAAGGGGAGGCGCGAGAGGCTCATCAGACCCGCCAGCACGCTCGCGGCGGCCACCAACAAGACGAAGACGCGGTGCCGAAGGCAAGCGTCGATCAGGCGTTCGAGCATCACTCGCCTCCCTCGTCGACTTCGCAACAGCCGGCGCCGATGCTGCCCGGCATGATCTCGGTGCGCAACAAGACCGCGCCGGTGGTGACCACCTGATCGCCGGGCTCGAGCCTCCCTTCAACTTGTACCCACGCATCTCCGGCGCCCACGGTGACGACGCGGGGTGCGTACACACCTGGGGCGGTGCGCACGAAGACCAGCTGGTGTTCGTCGAAGCGCTGTAGGGCGTCTCGGGGGACCAAGCTGGTGCGCAGACCGTCGCCCGTCGCTTGGTCATCCGCGTCGTGTACCGAGATGCTCGCTCGCGCGAACTGGTGCGCGCGCAAGTGGCCTTCGGGGTTGGGCAGCTCGGCGCGCACGGCCAGGGTACGAGTGCGCGGATCGATGCGCGCGGCGATCCAACTCAGCTGTGCCTGCAAAGGTGGCTCGCTGGCGCCTCGTCCCTGCAATCGCAGCTCGATCCGCTGGCCCAGGGCGACCCGGCTGGCCTCGGCCTCGGGCACCTCGCACAGCGCCCACATGCGCGAAGTGTCGGCGATCGTAGCCAGCGCTTGCTGGTCGGTGGCTAGGCCACCCAATCGGGCGGGTCGATCGATGACCACGCCGGCAATGGGGGCGCGCAGGAGATAGCGTCCAGAGGGCGTGTGTCCTCGGGCGCCGCTCATACGCAGGGTCGCCCGCGCGGTCGCAACCTCGGCCTCGGCGCTGGCGAGCTCGCGCTTCGCCAGTTCGACTTGTCGTGCCGAGGCGATGGCCTCCGCGCGCAGAGTCTCGAGGCGCTCGAGGTTGGCCTTGGCGCTGCGCACCCGCTCGCGGGCGATCGTCAAGGCTCCCTGAGTCTCACCGACTCGCGTGCTCTCGAGCTCGAAGAGGGGGTCGCCGGCCTCGACCTGATGGCCGAGCTCGACCCGAATCTCACGCACGATGCCGGGCAGGGCCGGCCGAAGCTCGGCGACCGCGTCCGCGTCGAAGTCGATGCGGGCATTGCAATAGACGCTCGCCGCCTTGGGTCCAACGCGCACGGCGACGGTCTCGATGCCGCTCGCGCCTTCGAGTTCAGGCTCGCGCAGACGAACGATCCGGGCTTCGATGGCCGCCAGCTCTGCGCCTTGGGGAGGGTCTTGGGGATTGCAAAGCGGGCAGACGGACTCCGGAAATCCATGGCCCTCGCAGTAGTCGCCGCTCGCCTTGAACGCATCGATCAGCTGCGGATTGCACTTGGTGCACTTCGACTCGGGCAGCTGGTGCTCCATGCACCAGTCGGCGGCGGCGGCCTCGCCGTGCTCGGCATGCTCGTCACGCTCGGCATGCTCGTCATGCTCGTCATGCTCGTCATGCGCGTCACGCTCGGCATGCTCGTCACGCTCGGCATGCTCGGCACGCGCGGAGCTCTCCGATGGCGTGGGCACGGCGGCGGGCGTGTCGGCATCGCAGGCAAACGCCGTGAAGGCGAGTCCCAGCACTACCTGTCGAAGGTGTAGGGAAACTCGTCGACGACGGGGATTGAACGCGGTCATCGGAGGACTCCGCTTTCGCTGGCTGCTTCGACGCGGGCCCGCGCCGCGCGGTGGAGTAGTTCGAGTTGTTCACGCCGGGCCTCATTGGCGACGGCGCGAGTGGCCAGCCACTCGTCGAGGGGGATCTGGCCGGCCTCGTAGCTGGCGCTGGCATTGGCCTCGGCCCGCAGCGCGGCGGCCAGACCCAGTTGCGTGTAGTCGCGCGCCGCGGTGGACCAAGCCTGCGCGGCGTCGGCGTCCGCAGCTGCGTCCAGTTGCGCATGATGGTGGGTGAGCTCGCGTTCGAGCTCGAGTCGCTCGACCTGCGCCGAAGCGGCCCGGCGTTCACCTTGGCCTCGATCGAAGGCCGGGAGCTCGACGCCCAAGGTCCCTTGCACGCGATGGGCACCTTCTTCCTGGCCGTAGCGGGCGCCCACCGTCAAGCTGGGGGCGCGCTGGCGCTGGGCGAGTTCCCCCGAAGCGTTGGCTGCCTCGATCTCGGCGTCGAGGGCCCGCAGGTCGGGACGCTCGTCGACGGACGCGGGGTCGCCGAGGGCCAGCTCGAGCGCGTCGAGCTGTCCACGACACCGCAGCCGGGTGTGGGCGTCGAAGCCCAGCCACGCGCCGAGTTCGGCCGTGACGCGGGTCGAGTGAATCCTCGCGCGTTCGAGCTCGGCACGTCGTGTCGCCGCCTCGGCGGCGCTCGTCAGGACGACGTCGACGGCCGCGTCACCGAGTTCGTGACGACGCCTTGCCACCGTCGCCAGGGCTTCGGCGATCTCGAGAGCCTTCGTCTCGAGATCCACGCGCCTTGCCCAGTACAGCGCATCGATGAAGGCAAAGCCGACCTCGCGCAAAACGATGCGCTCGAGATCGTCACGACGGCCCGCCTCAGCCGCGCGCAGGGCCTCGGCCACGGCGACGCGTTGGCGACGCTGGCCACCCAGCTCGACGCGCTGCTGCAAGCCGATCTGCCAGTCGACGATGCGTCGCGTCGGCTCAAAACGTGGGCCTGCGGCCGCCTGGATCTGGGGGTTGTGCCGGTAGACGCCCGCTTGCTCGACGCCGGCTTCGGCCTCGCGCACGCGCGCGTCGGCGATGGCCAAAGCCGGCGCCCGCTCGCGCGCAATGGCGAGGGCTTCGTCGAAGCCGAGCTCGAGGGTGTTGGCGTCGGTGTACCTGTCGACGCGCGGAGGAGGGGGGCTGGCGAACGCCGAAGCGGCGCCCAGCCAGAGGACTGTGCCGAGCCCAAGTAGGCTCGAATTTCGATGTGCCAAAGAAGTGCTCCCATGCATGGCGGGCGCGCAGCTTCGCTACCGAGCTGCGACACACGCCGACCTGAAACGACGAGACGAAGTTCAGGTCAGGGCACGGGGAGGTCGGTACACGCCTTGGGCCGGGGCGAGCGCGCGCAACTCGAGGGTGCGCGCCGGCGTCGACTGTGCTCGGACGGGGACCGACCAAAGCGGCGTCTCATCGAGGGTTGCGACACTGCCGAGCGAACAGCAGCCACAGTCTTGGCAGTCGGTGTCACAAGGCGCGTGGCCGTCGTCCTCGCATTCGACCTGTGCGTAGACGACCTGCGCGTAGACTGCGTTGCCTGCATGCGAGGGGCCATGGAGGGCGGCCGCTTCGTGTTCGTCGTCGCAGGGGCAGGGAAAAGCGCAGTCGTCGTTCTTCGACGCACCGGCCTTCGCTTCGCCGAAGCCTCCGCCAACGACGAGCATGCACGCGACTACCAGCCCCCAAAGGAGGCGGTGCGCGATGCCGAAGCTCGTCCGGGAGGCGTCCACTCGACGGGACGCTAGCACGCCCGAGGCGCCTTGGCACCGCCGGCGCGTGAAGCCCGAAAGCGAGCGCCTACATCCCCTTCGGGCAGCGCACCTTCTCGGGCGCCGGTGGATTGCAGTCCACCTCTTCGGGGCAGCTGACGGAGACGTAGCGGGTGCAGCTACCGTCTTCGTTCTTCTGGATCTCTTCTTCGGACTGGTACCAGCCGTGGTCGGTCGTCTTTGTCTGGCCTTGGCCCTGACCTTGGCCAGGCTCGGCGCTGGCGCCGGACTTGCTGCAGCCACCACCGAGGGCGACGGTCATCACGACGGCGGGGGACCAACGCGGGGGCATGTGGAATCGTAGGGGGCCCAGCTCGGATTGGCTAGCCGATGCGGTCCGACCAATAGTCGGGGTTTCGCAGCTGATGGGCCACGGCGATGACGGTTGCCTCATCTTCCTCGACGTGCACGATGAGTGCGTATCGGAACTTGTTGAGCTGGAAGGCTCGGAGGTTGACCGTCGGAGGAAAGCCGGGAAGTCGTCGTGCGCTACCGGGAAACGCGGCGGCTTGCTCCAGCACGGTGGCGACCTCGACCTCGAACTTTTTACCGTGTCCAGGGCGTGCCGCTTCGATGTGCTCGAGGGCTTCGACGTACTCCACTCGCGCTTCGCGGAGAAACCGAAGTGGCTTCATCGGGACGCGAGGGCCTCGCGGCCTCGGCGGCGCACTTCGTCCCAGCTCTCGAGCGTCGCAGAGCCGTCACGTAGCGTCGCCAGCCGTCGAAGGATTTCGTCACGCCAGGCGGGGTCGACCGCGTCGTCGTCGACCAAACTCTGCGTCAGGCGTTCCACGACCGTCCGACGCTCCTCGTTGGGGAGGGCCAAGGCTTCGTCGATGATCCGCTCGGCAGGCGAGGACATGGATCAAGGGTACGGCCTCGTGCCCTCCGAGGCCAGTAGCGCTAGCGCACGCGGCCGCCGCCCCAGACGAAGTTGTACTTCAAGGTCGCGCAGCGTCCGGACATCTGCTTTTGCAGGTGGGCGGGCATCGGCGGGAGCTTGGTACGCATCACCTCGGTCTTGACCACGGCGTCGAGGCGCTCGTCGCCGCTGCTCGTCGAGGTGAACACCTTGTCGATGCGGCCATCCGAGCAGACTTTGAGGCGGAAGCGGTAGCGGCCGTCGGGGACTTGGGCTGCCCAGCTCGGCACGCGCATCCCGTTGAGGCGGCGCATCACCTCGGTCGCCCAGGCGTCGCCATCGCGGACCAACTCGCCCCAGCCGTTCGCGTCGCCGAAGGGGTCGCCTTCGTTTCGCTCGACCGTCGGCGGATCGGGGTAGGGGTTGTTCGAGGTCGAGGGCTTGGGGCCCGGGTCGACATTGGGCTTGGGCTTCGGCGTCGGCTTGGGTTTGGGCTTCGGCGTCGACTCGGGGTCGGGCTTCGGCTTGGGCGGATCGACCTCGGGTTTGGGCGTCGGGTCTTTGGTCACCTGCTCCGGGGGCGTCGTCGTCTCGACCTCGGGGTCGGGCGTCTCGACCTCGGGTGTCTCGATCGGCTGGGTGTCGACGCTGATCACCACGATCTCTTTGGGGTGGACCATCCCGAGGGGGGTGAGCACGCCCGCGTTGAAGTCGACCTCCGCGGTCTCCGGGGCTTGGGCTTCGGCCGCGTCGACGCGGAAGGCGGCGAACAGGCCCAGGGTCAGCGCCGCGCTCACCGTCAGTCCGCCGAAGAAGGCGCGGGGTTGTGCGAGGACCGTGCGGCTCTCGCGGGCGATGACCCCAAAGGGGGACACGGCGGCTTGGAGCAAAGAGAGCATCGAGGGGCGTCGGCGTCGCATGGGCTGGGTCCTCATGAGTCCCAACGCGCATGACCCCCCTCGACCTCACACTTCGGGCGAAAAAAGTGGG
>JAUIJR010000718.1 GCA_030431075.1 Polyangia bacterium
GATCCCTTCGTCTTGCTGGCCATCGATCCCGGGGCCGATACGCGCACCATCAAGCGCGCGCACGCCCGCTTGATCCGCCGCTTTCGTCCCGACCGCGACCCCGAGTCCTTCAAGAGAGTGCAAGCCGCCTACGAGCTGGCGCTGCGCTGGGCGAAGATGAAGGTCCGCTTCGTGGTGCGCGACGCCGAAGACGTGGACACCGATGCGGGCGCGGAGGCCACCTCACCGTCGCCGAGCGAGGCGACGACCACGGACGACCCCCCTCGCGAGGCCGCGACCAAGCTCTGGCCCCGCGAAGTCCCGGCGAGCCGCGAGCTCTCGCCCGCCGCATGGATCCTCGAAGGCATCCGCCAAGGTGCCCGCTTCGAGATCGAAGCCTTCGAGTCCCTCGAGCGCGAGGCCTTCGTGCGGGTGGCCACGGACCCGGGCTGCAGCTGGGCGCAGCTCGAGCGCCTCCCCCAGCGCGAGCTGGCCACGAGCTTGTTTCGCGAGCGCATGGAGCAGTACTTGGTGCACGACGCTCTGGCCGAGGCCGTGCGTGAACTCCGAGACATGCGCGAGGCCCTCTTGCGCGAGCCGGAGCTCGAGTTCCCGCTGCGCGTGGTGATCGCGGCCGCCACCTGGCGAGACCCCGAGCGCGCGCATCTACTGGCGCGCGAGCTCATCGGGGCCGACAACTTCGACGAGCAGTTCGAGCGACTCGAAGATCTGCGCGACGAGATCGAGCGCATCGCCCCGCTGTGGGCCGAGCTTCGTCGCCGCCCCATGCCCCCCGCCTTGACGCACTTCGTCGAGCTCAACGCCCTGCTCTCGCGGCCCTTGCGACGCGAGCTGCGCGAGGCCCTGCGGGCCGAGTTTCGCCGAGACCCTCACGCGCTGGCCCACACCCTCGCGCGCGCCGACGCCCTGGACTTGCAAGACCCCGAGTCCGAGCCTCGCGCCCGGCCGAGCCTGGTCCGATTCATGGTCGACGCTTTCCTTCAGGGCTCGCCGCTGCCCGCTGCCCCGGAGCTCGACGCAGGCACACGCGCGCGCATCGACGCGACGGTCGGCCGCAGCCGCGATGCCGTCGGCCTGCACCAAGCTCGGGCCCAGCTCGTCAAGACCCTCTCTTGGATCGTCTTTTGCCTCGCGGCGATATGGCTGCTGATGCGCGGCGGCTACCGCCCGGGCTTGCTGGCGATCGCCTTGTTGGTCGGCAACGGTCGTCGTCTCTTCGAAGCGCGCCACAACGCCGAGGTTCACCAACTCGAGACCCAGACCGAGGCCGAGCTGCTCGAGCTCGCTTTGTCCGGCCAGATCCCCCCGGGCGCCCTGACCCGCCACCTCGAGCTGCGACGCACGACGGCGCCGACCTGGGCCGAACACTGGGAGGCCCTCGACGCCGGTCCCCGCCTCGAAGCGACGGCCACGATCGCCTGGGCCATCACGCACTGGGCGCGCCACGACTGAGTCCGGTCACGCCCCCAATCACCGGCTGGGTCACCGGCTTGGCCACCGGCCTCGGTCACCGGCCTCGGTCACCGGCCTCGACGCGGTAGCATGCGCCATGCTTCGTCGCCTCGCGCCCGTCCTCGCCCTCGCTCTCTCGACGACCGCCGCGTGCGACGGCAAAGACAAAGAGACGCCGGCGGCGAGCGGCGCGGCCGCGGCCCCGACCTCGGCGGCCAGCGGCGAAGCCGAGCCAAAGGCCGAGGCCGTCGCCATCCCCAGCGACGCGGCCCAAGCCTGCGCCAAGGTGATC
>JAUIJR010000719.1 GCA_030431075.1 Polyangia bacterium
CATGGCCGGTGAGGTCGACGCGATGATGCGCCACTCCGACGACTACCTGCGCTTGGTCTGCATCGCGGTGGTCGCCTGGATGTGGACGGTGATGGCGACGCATTCCCAACGCGCCCTCGCCGAGGGCAAAGGCGGAGACGCCGATCGGGGCCGTATCGCGGCGGCGAGCTACTGGGCCCGCACCGAGATCCCACGCATGGCCGCCTTCGCGCAGCTGTGCACCAGCGCCGAAGACAGCTACGCGAGCGCCGAGGCGAGCTGGTTCTAGGCGAGAGGGTCGGAGCCTCGGCTAGGCCGACGCTTCGAGCTCTTTGGCCGCCTCGGGGTGCACCTCGAGCTCGGCCACACCGCCCGCGACCAACAGCTCGTCGACCGGCGCACCGTCGGGGACGATCCGTCCGTCGCCGCGCCTGATGGCGGGCAGCGGGTGCTCGGCCTCGTGCGCGACGAGGGCCTTTTCGAGCTCGGCTTGCTGCTCTTCGGGCAGGGACTTCCAAGCCACGCGACCGCGACACTTGGGGAAGGTCGAGCAACCCAGCCAGGGCCCTCGCTTGCCGCGACGCAAGTTCACGGGCGACTCGCAACGCGGGCAGTGCACCTCTTCGACCACCAGCGGCGGGATCGAGGGGTATTTCACGTTGCGCTTCTTGTCGATGTTCAGCACGAACTTCGACTCGGGGTAGTTGATCGAGGCCAAGAAGGGCCCGAAGCGACCGTTGCGAAGCTCCATCGGCTCGCCGTCTTCGGGGTTGATGATGTCCACGCGCTCGGGGAGCAGCGGACGGCCCTGGCGATCGATGGGCGCGGCGTACTTGCAGTCGGGGAACTGCGTGCAGCTCAAAAAGCGCCCGTTCTTGCCGAAGCGATAGGCGGTGCGCGCCCCACACTCCGGGCACTTGTAGATCGCCGGCTGGATCTCCGCCTTGGCGTGGGTCATCTCCTCGTGCGCGCTCTCGAGGGCGGACGAAAAAGATGTGTAGAACTTCTTGAGCATGTCGACCCAGTCGACGCGCTCGTCTTCCACCTCGTCGAGGCGGCTCTCCATGTCGCGCGTGTAGCCGACGCTCATCAGCTTGGGGAAGGCCTCGACCAGCTTGTCGGTCACCACCTCGCCCAAATCCGTGGCGTAAAAGCGTCGCTCGCGTTGCTCGACGTAGTTGCGGCGCTGGATGACGTCGATGATCGAGGCGTAGGTCGAAGGTCGCCCGATGCCGTCGGCCTCGAGGGCCTTGACCAAAGAGGCCTCCGAAAAGCGCGGCGGCGGCGAGCTGAAGCGCTGCTTGGGCTCGACGGCGAAGGCGTTCATCTCGTCCCCCTCGTCGAGGGCGGGCAGGGTCTGCTCGTCGCTGGCCGTGGGGACGCCCGTGACCTTGTAAAAGCCCGCGAAGGCCAAGGTGCGACCGCTGGCCCGCACGACCGCGCCGGTCTTCTCGTCACTGCGCGTGAAGCTGACGGCCGTCGAGTTCCACTGCGCGGGCGCCATCTGGCAGGCGACGAAGCGCGACCAGATCAGCTTGTAGAGCTTGTACTGGTCCTCGGCGCGCGGCCCTTTGAGCACCTTGCGGATCTCGTCGGGGTGGCGCTCGACCGCGGTCGGACG
Source organism: Polyangia bacterium (assembly GCA_030431075.1). Taxonomy (GTDB): domain Bacteria; phylum Myxococcota_A; class Polyangia; order Nannocystales; family Nannocystaceae; genus JAUIJR01. The sequence goes on from JAUIJR010000719.1 coordinate 1,601, forward strand.
GATGGCCTCGTGGGCCTCTTGGGCGTCCTTGTTCGAGGAGCTGTAGTTCTTGGGCTTGTCGGACAAGAAGTCCTCGCCGAACTTCTTTTCGATGTAGCCGCGCACCATGCCCATCGCCTCGGGCGACAAGTTGGTGGAGTCGGT
>JAUIJR010000203.1 GCA_030431075.1 Polyangia bacterium
TCCACGCTCTCGATCAGAGGACAGTCCGTCGGCGCGCAGCTCTCTCCCGCTCCGCAGTTGGGCAGGGAGCTGGTGATCCACACGACGCCGCGTCGTTCTGCCGTGCCCGCGCTCAAGCTCGCGTAGGCCGTCTCGAGCACGGCGCCGGCCGGGTTCGCCCCGCGTCCGCTCTCGAGGGGGGTCTCGGGGGCGGGGAGCGCGTCGAGAAAATCGAAGTAGGGATGGTCGGCGATGGCGACCTCGAGGGCGCTGGCTGTGGTGCAGGCCTGCGCCGAGGGGCACACACCGACGCATGCATCATCGCTCGGGGAGAGCCCGAGTCCGTGGCGGACGCGCGCGCGGTAGCGCATGTTCCAGCTCTCCAGGGCGTCGGCCATCCCCGGCCACAGCAGCTCCTCGGGGGTGGCCGGATCGGCGTCGTGATCCCAGCTGCGCGTCGTGGTTTGGGCCGAGCGATCCACCACGAGCACGAGCTCGGTCGAATGCATCAGCGGGATGTACTCGATGTCGCCACACTCGGGGACACACACCTCTAGGGGATTGCATACGAGTCCGGTGTCGCAGTCCTCGTCGTAGCGGCAAGGATCACCGATCCCGCCGGACATCGGGCCCGTCGTGCTCTCGCTCTCGCTCTCGCTGGAGGAGGCCTCGGAGCTATCGCTCGACGCCGAGCTCGCGGAGCTCGGCCCGCTCGAGACGGATTCGGATTCGCTCTCGGCGTCGTTCGAGGAACTCTCGCTCGTGGCCGGGGCGCGACAGCCCGCGAGCACGAAGAGCAAGGGCCAGCCACGCATGAGACCAGCATAGCCCCTTTGCTCAGGCCGCGCGCAGCATCGGATAGTCCGCGTCGATCCACGCGGCCGTCGCGGCGACGGCTTCGTCGGCGGGCGTGGGCTCGAAGCCGAACTCGCGGGTGAGGGCTTCGCCGTGCAAGACGAAGTCCTCGGTCCACTGGTACATCATTTCGACCATGGCGCGGGCGAGGGGGCTGAGCAGGCCGGCCGTGCGCAAGAACCAGGTGGGGATACGGCGCAGCTTGGCCGGGCGATTCCAGCGCTCGCCGATCGCCTCGAGGAGTCCGCGGGTGCTGCCTTGCCACGCCGAAGGGACGTGCCACACACGGCCATCGGCGCGGGGCTTCGTGCCGACGCAGGCCAGCGCGCGCGCGACGTCGGGGGTGTAGGTGAAGCTGTGTCGCTTGTCGGGGTCACCGAAGACCTCGACCGCTTTGCCGGCGCGCAGACGCTGGAGGGTCCGGGAATTCGAGACCACCGCGTTGACGGCACCTGGGCCGAAGTAGTCGGACGCACGGACGATGCAGCCGCGTAGCTCGCCGGATGCGAAGGCGGCGAGGAGGGTCTCGGCCACCTCTTTGCGAAGCTCTCCCTTGCGACTCGCGGGCATCATCGGGGTGTCTTCGTGCATCGCCCCTTGTTGCGAGGGCCCGTAGGCGTAGAGACAATCGAGCACGACCAGGCGCGCGCCGGCCTTCGTGGCGGCAGCTTGGACGGCGTAGAACATCGGGCGCAGGGTCTCCTCCCAGTCGTAGTAGTTCTTGGGGTTCACGCAGTTGTAGACGACCTGTGCACCTTCGCAGGCGGCGGCCGCGAAGCTGGGATCGTGCAGATCCCCGCGCAGCCAGGTGAGCCCGGGTCGGCTGGGCCCCGCCGGGCCGCGACGGACGATGCGAACTTGGAGCCCCTGGGCAAGCAGAACTTCAGCCAGATGAAGGCCGACTTGGCCGGCGCCGAAGATGGTGTGGGTCGCGGGTGCCTTGTGCATGACCTCAGCGTGGGGTATGCACGAATGCGTATCAACGGCGATAGGTGCGGATCATGGCTGCAAAAATGCAAATCAAAAAAGATGGCCAGCCAGGGGCCGCGGACTTCCGTTGGGACGACATCCGGGTGCTGCTCGCCGTCATGCGTGCGGGCAGCCTCAAGGGGGCGGGGGAGCGGCTCGGGGTCAACGCCTCGACGGTGGGGCGAAGGCTCGAGACCCTCGAGGCCGCTTGGGGCCTGCACCTTTTTGATCGCACGAGCGACGGCGTCCTGCCGACGGCCGCGCTCGAGCGCTTGTTGCCCGCCGCGACCGGGCTCGAGCATGCGGCCGAGACCCTCGCCGCCAATGTCCACGGCTTCGAGCGAGAGCCCGAAGGACGGGTGCGGATCACCGCGCCCCCGGGGGTGGCGCAGTTTTTGGTCGCGCCGGAGCTGCCTCGCTTGCTGCGCAAGTGGCCGCGCTTGCAGATCGAGATCGACGCCAGCATCGGCTACGCCGATATGAACCGGCGCGAGGCGGATCTCGCCTTGCGGGCCGTACGACCGAGTCGCGGGGACCTCGTCGCGCAGCGTCTGGCCACCGCCGGCAGCGACGTGCTCGCCTCGCCGCGTCTGGTCCGACGCTTGGGGGGCGAGCCCCTCGGCGATGCGGCGGAGATCGATTGGATCGACTGGGGCCCCGAGCTCGCGCATCTGCATGGGGCGCGCTGGCTCGCGCAGCAGGTCGAGCCGGAGGCGATCGTGCTGCGGACGAACGACATCAGCACGCAGGTCATGGCCGCGCGCGCGGGGCTCGGGGCTTTGGTCGCCTCGCGGGTGATGGCCAAGACGGCCGGTCTGGTCATGGTCGACTTGGCGCCGGCCTTGCGTCGCAGCCTCGACGCCGTGCCGCGTGACGAGCTGTGGTTGGTGGGCCACCGGGCCATGCGACAGGTGCCGCGGATCCGGGTCGTCTGGGAGTTCTTTACGCAGCTCGCGGCCCGCCTTCCGCTTTCGGATCCGCCTTGATAGCGTCGCCGGGTGGGCAGGGCGAACGCGGAGGACGACGGGCGAGCCGCGCTCGAGTTCGCGGTCCTCGAGCTCGAGGCCGCGCAGTCGGTCTTCGAAGCACTCGGCTTTCGACTCGAGGGGGTCTTCCCGGCCGACGATCCGCGCGAGCTCGAGCTTTGGGGGTGGGGTCTGCGTGTGGTGCTCATGCGGGCCGAGCTCGCGGGACGGGCCGTGCTGCGCCTTCCTTCGGCCGCTCGGCCCCAAGGAGATGTGCCTGAGCTCGAGGGCCTCGAGCTGCGCTTCGACCCCGATGTACCCCTGCCCGCGACGCCGCCGCGCTTCGAGCTGACACGTCTCGCCCCTGATGCATGGATCACCGGTCGGGCGGGCATGCGCTACCGCGATCTACTGCCTTCGCGTCGTGGCGGACGCTTCATCGTCTCGCACATCGCCATCCCCGGCGAGGGGCCGGTCCCCGACTACGTGCACTTTCATCGGGTGCGGGCGCAGAGCATCCACTGCCTGCGCGGTTGGGTCGAGCTGGTGTACGAAGCCCAGGGGCCGCCTTTCGTGTTGCAAGCCGGGGACGCGGTGATTCAGCCGCCCGAGATACGGCACCGGGTGCTGCGCAGCGGCGGAGACCTCGAGGTGCTCGAGTTCGGGCATCCGGCCGAGCACCCGACCCGTCGGGATCATGAGATGCAGCTGCCGAACTCCCGCGTCGACGCGGATCGTCGCTGGTCGGGCCAGCGCTTCGTCCGGCATGTGACGGCCGAGGCGACCGCCATCGCCGAAGCGGGCGGCTTCGAGGTCGAAGACCTCGGCCTGAGCGCGGCGACACAGGGCCTGTTCGCGCAGCGGATCTTTCGCGCTCCGACGGCGGGCGCACGGCACGAGCTTGCCCCCGCCGAGGACTTCGCCTTCGCCTTTGTCGCCGGTGGGCGCATGCAGCTCGAAGGCGGACCCGAGGGGGTGGTGGAGTTGGAGGCCGGCGAGGCCTTCGCCTGGGATTCGGCGCCCGGGCGACGCTTGCTCGCGCTCGAGCCGGGCGCGTGGTGGATCGAGATCCGCCTACCGGGCTGAGGCGGCGGCGGCAGACTTCGACGCGCGTAGGGCCAGCCAGATCCCGGCGAGGACGAGCGGCGTCGCGGCCATGACCCGCACGCTCGGGGCCTCTTGCAACCACGCCGCGCCCCCGAGGGCGGCCAGCACCGGGACGCTCAACTGGATCACCGAGGCGCTGCTCGAGCTCAGTCGCGGCAAGGTTGCGTACCAAAGGGCGTAGCCCAAGCCGGTGGCGACGACGCCCGAGGCGAGGGCCTCGAGCAAGCTCGCGTTGGCGCGCAGCTCGAGGCCGGGCAGTCCCTTCGCGCGGGCGGCGAGGTAGGCGATCGCGAGCAAAAGGGCGACGACGAACATGGCCTTGGCGTTGTCGCGGGCCGGGGCGCGGGAGCGTCGTCCCAGGCGCGAGTACAGGCCCCAGCCGACGCCGGCCGCGAGCATGGCCGCCGCGGCGACGGGGTCCGGGGCGCCGGCGCCCGGCAAGAACATGAACACCAAGGCAGCCATGGCGAGGCCCATGCCCAACCAGGCGCGGGGGGGAACGCCGCTGGGATCGCGGGTCGCAGCGACGAACATCGTGATCTGCACGGCGCCGAACAAGGCGATGGCCCCGGTGCCCGCATCGAGGCGGAGGTAGGCCCACGAAAAGCCGACGATGTAGAGCAGCAGGCTCCCCGCCGTGGCCCACAGGGGCGCGCTCGGGGCTGGGGCCGAGGCTGAGGTCGAAGCCGATAAATGGGGGCCTCGCCGCAAGGCGAAGGGCGCCAAGACCAGCGCGCCGGCCCCGAGACGCAAAAGCGCAAAGCTCAGCGGGTGCATGGCCGCGCTGCCTTGGCCGGGATCCAAGGCGGCGCGGCACAAGACCGAGTTGGCGGCGAAGGCGACCATCGTCACGGCCGCCATCACGAAGGTCTGGGTCGCGCCGCTTCGAGCCATGGCCTTCGCTTTAGCCGTGCTCGGCCAGGATCTCCAAGAGGGCTTCGCCGTAGCGTTCGATGCGATCGTAGTCGAGTCCGGCGATCTCGCCGAGCTCTTCGAGGCTGCTCGGGCGGCGACGATCGAGGGCCGTGATCACACGTCGCGCGAAGACTCGGTTCACCGAGACCCGCTCCTCACGGGCGCAGCGGCTGCGAAAGCGATCCAAGGCGCGCTGGAGGGCCGGGCTCTCGCGGCGGGTGCTCGGGGCCGCCCGCGCTCGCTCGACCTCGATGCGCCGCTTGGCCCCGAAGCCACCGAGGCGAAGCTTGCCTTCGTTGGCCATCGCCTCGATGGCCTGGACGATCGACGCACGATCGAAGTCGGCGAACTCACCGTAGGCCGGCAAACGAAGCAGGGCACCTTTCGACAGGTGCTTGGCGCGTCCTCCACACAGCGCGTCGACGAAGGCCTCGAGGTCCACTCGCGTCTCCAGCCCCGCCAGCGCCTGTGCGAGTCGCTCGGTGGCGGCGGCGTCGAGATCGCGGCGAGACTCCGAGGGGCGGGCCCTCGCTCGTGCACGGCGCGGGGGTCGACACAGATCGCAGCGCCCACACTTGGGCTCTTCGGGGTCGCCCGAAAAGTGCGCGCACAGATCCGCCTGACGGCAGCGCAGCCCGTGGGCGTAGCGCTCGATGGTGGCCAGCGCATCTTCGTGGGGGCGGGTGCTGTCGGGCCCGGCGCGGCCAGCGTGCAAGAGGCTGCGCTGGGTGGCGATGTCGCCGGGCGAGAAGAGCAAGGTGCACTGGGCCGCAGCGCCATCGCGACCGGCGCGGCCCGCCTCTTGGTAGTAGGCCTCGAGGCTGCCCGGGCACTGCATGTGCACGATGCAGCGGACGTCGGGAAGGTCGACGCCCATGCCAAAGGCGTTGGTGGCGACCAACACCCGCGTGCGCCGCAACTCGAAGGCACTTTGGGCGCGCTGCCGGGCCGACTCGCCTCGCCCCGCGTGGTACCAGCCGGTGGCGAAGCCGGCCGACTCGAGGGCCTTGGCGACCTCCTCGGTGCGCCGGCGCGTCGCGCAGTAGACGATGGCGCGGCCGCCCGGCTCTCGCCCGCGCATGCCGGCCGCGTCGAGGATCTCGATGGCCTCGGCGATCTTGTCCGTGTCGTTGTCGAAGCGCTGTACGGCGAAGCTCAAGTTCGGTCGCGCGAAGTCTCCCCGCACGCGGGCCGGGTCGCGCAGCTGAAGTTGCTCGCGGATCTCCTCCATCACCCGTGGCGTGGCCGTCGCGGTCAGGGCCATGATCGGTGCGTCGACCAAGCCGCGCAGCTCGGAGAGGCGCAAGTAGTCGGGACGAAAGTCGTGGCCCCATTGGCTGACGCAGTGCGCCTCGTCGATGGCGAGCAAGGCCACGGGGGTCGTCGAGATCGCGTAGCGAAAGTCCTCCATCGCGGCGCGCTCGGGCGAGAAGTAGAAGAGGTCGTACTCGCCCTGGCGCAAGGCGGCCAGTCGAGCTTTGCGGGTCTCGGCGTCTTGGTGGCTGTGGACGGCGCCGGCACGCAGGCCGCGGCCGCGCAGGCCCGTGACCTGGTCGCGGATCAAGGCGATGAGCGGCGACACCACGAGGGTGCAACCACGTCCAGCGCGACGGGCCACCGCCGCGGGGACCTGGTAGCAAAGGCTCTTGCCGCTTCCGGTGGGGAGCAAGACCGTGGCGTCACGTCCGGCGAGGGCGGCCTTGACGGCGATCTCCTGGCCGGGTCGAAAGCGGGGGTAGCCCCAGTGCGACTCGAGCACGCGCCGCGCCTCGGCCAGGCTCATCCTGGCGCGACGCGAGGCAGAGGGGGCGGCGGGCACCGGCCTCGTGTAGCACGCGCCAGCTTCGCGTGGCTCGACATCCCCGGCGCGCCGCGCATGGGCTATAACCCAGCGCTCCAGCGCGCGATCGGACACCGGCGGCCGCGCCCCCCACGACGATGAGATCCACGAGCCTTTCCCAAGCCTTGCTGTTGACCCCGACCTTGCTCGCCCTGCTCGCCGGCGGCGCGTGCAACAAAGACGCGGAGAGCACCACCGTGCCCGCGCAGACCCCGACCCAGGACGACTCCGACCCCGTGGCCAGCGACAACCCTCTGTTCAGCGCGAGCACCTTGCCCTACGGGGTGCCGGACTTCACCGCGATCGAGATCGAGCACTTCCGCCCCGCCTTCGAAAAGGGCATGGCCGAGCAGACGGCCGAGATGAAGGCCATCGCCGAGAGCAGCGAGGCCCCGAGCTTCGAGAACACGATCGTCGCCATGGAGAAAAGCGGCGAGCTGCTGCGCCGCAGCTCCGACGTCTTCTTCAACTTGACCGGCACGGTCTCCAACGACGAGATCCAGGCCATCGAGGCCGAGCTCGCCCCCAAGCTCTCGGCCCACATCGACGGGATCCGTCTCGACGGCAAGCTCTTCGCCCGGGTCGAGGCGGTCTACGAGGCACGCGAGAGCTTGGACCCCGAGGCGCAGCGCCTGGTCGAGGAGACCTACAAGGACTTCGTGCGTGCCGGCGCCAAGCTCGACGAGGCCCAAAAAGAGAAGGTCAAGGCGATCAACGCCGAGCTCTCCGAGCTCACCACCAAGTTCAGCCAGAACCTGCTCGCCTTTTCCAAGGCGCGCGGCGTGTGGGTCGAGAGCAAAGAGGAACTCGCGGGCCTGAGCGACGCCGACATCGCGGCTTTGGCCGCCGCGGCCGAGGCCGGCGGCAAGCCCGGCCAGTACCTGATCGCGCTGCAAAACACGACGCGTCATCCCTTGCTCGGCAGCCTCGAGAACCGTGAGCTACGCGAGAAGCTCTGGCGCGCCTCGGCCGAGCGTGGCAACGACGAGAACGGCCCCGTGCTCGCGCGCATCGCCGAGCTCCGCGCCGACAAGGCCCAGATCCTCGGCTATCCGAACTGGGCGACCTACGTGCTCGAAAGTCAGATGGCGAAGACCCCCGAGGCGGTCTTCGCCATGCTCGACGACCTGGCGCCGCAGGTGATGGCCAAGGCCAAAGCCGAGGCCAAGGAGATCCAAAAAGCGATCAAGGCCGACGGCAAGAAGTTCAAGCTCGAGCCCTGGGACTGGCTCTACTACGCCGAGAAGGTGCGCGCGAAGAAGTTCGACCTCGATGAGCAGCAGATCCGCGGCTACTTCGAGATGGACCGCGTGATGCAAGACGGCGTCTTTTTCGCCATGAACAAGCTCTTTGGGATCACCTTCAAAGAGCGCAAGGACTTGCCCGTCTACCACCCGGACGTGCGCACCTTCGAGGTCTTCGACGCCGACGGTGAGAGCATCGCCTTGTTCTACGCCGACTACTTCGCCCGCGAAGGCAAGCGCGGCGGCGCGTGGATGAACGAGATCGTCGGGCAGTCCAAGCTGCTGGGCAACAAGCCCGTGGTGGTGAACTGCCTCAACGTGCCCAAGCCGCCCGCGGGCCAGCCGGCGCTGATGACCTTCGACGAGACGCAGACCATGTTCCACGAGATGGGCCACGGCGTGCACGGGATGTTCTCGGACGTCACCTACCCGAGCTTGTCGGGTACCTCGGTGCCGCGCGACTTCGTCGAGTTCCCCTCGCAGTTCGAAGAGGACTGGGCCATCGACCCGGCCGTGCTGGCCAGCTACACGCGCCACTACGAGTCGGGCGAGCCCATCCCCGATGCGCTCCTCAAAAAGCTGCTCGCTTCGCGCCAGTTCAACCAGGGCTTCGACAGCCTCGAGTACTTGGGCGCCGCCCTGCTCGACATGGAGTATCACTCGGTCGCGCCGGGCACGAAGATCGGTGACGCGGCGGAGTTCGAGCGCAAGGCCCTCGAGAAGCACGGCGTCTACCACCCGGCCATCCCGCCGCGCTACCGACCGCCCTACTTCGCCCACGTCTTCGCGGGCGGGTACTCGGCCGGCTACTACGCCTACATCTGGACCGAGGTGCTCGCGGCCGACGCCTTCGCCTTCATGGGGACGAAAGGCGGGCTCACGCGCGAGAACGGGGATGCCTTCCGCACGTCGATCTTGTCGAAGGGCAACTCGATCGATCCGATGCTTCAGTATGTGGACTTCCGCGGCCAAGAGCCGACGGTCGATGCGCTGCTGCGGCGGCGCGGCCTCAAAAAGTAGGCGGGGCCTTCGGGCAGCGCGGGCGGTCGGCCGATTAGGCGGCCGCCCGTTGCCATTTGGGGGTGCCGTCGTCCCACAGCGCCTGTGGGAGCAAGGACACGGCGGCCGTGAGTCCCAAGAAGGTGAGCTGCAGGCCCTCGTCGGCGATGAGGCCTTGGCGCCGGAGGACCGCGAGGGGTCCGGCCAGCGCCGCCGCATCGACGTCGAAGCACACGCGCAGATCACGCTCAGAGACCCGGCCCGCCTCGCGGTTCAGCATGAAGATCGCGCACAGCGCGTCTTGGGGGCGAATCGGGGTGGGTCGTGCCATCACCAGTTCACTTTGCACCCGCCGATTCGGGCCCGCAAAAAATCTGCAGTTTTGTTCAGGGCTGTTCAGGTGACGAGGCGTCCTTCGCGCCGCGGCCC